>NZ_CP071611.1 GCF_017357225.1 Rhizobium binae
TTGAGTGCCGCGACGACCCGGCGAACCTCGGCAAGGTCGGCACATGGCACGTCGCCTGCCTTGTTGATGATGACGACGTCGGAAAATTCGATCTGCTCGACGAGCAGTTCCACGAGCTTGCGTTCGTCGTCCCCGTCACGCCTTTCGCCGCGATCGGCAAGGAACTCGGCACTCTGGTAATCGACAAGCAGATTGACCGCATCGACGACGCAGACCATCGTGTCGAGTCGGGCGACGTCGCAAAGGGCTGCCCCACTTTCGTCGCGGAAGGAGAAGGTCGCTGCAACTGGCAGCGGCTCGGCAATGCCGGTGCCCTCGATCAGCAGATAGTCGAAACGGCCGGCGGCTGCCAATCGCCGCACCTCGCTCAGGAGATCGTCACGCAGGGTGCAGCAGATGCACCCATTGGTGAGCTCTACCAGGGTCTCGTCCGTGCGCGACAGATCTGCCCCGCCCTCGCGCACGAGATCCGCATCGATGTTGACCTCGCTCATATCGTTGACGATGACAGCAACCCGACGACCCTCCCGATTGCTCAGGACATGATTGAGGACAGTCGTCTTTCCCGCGCCGAGAAACCCGGCGAGAACCGTAACCGGCAATCTGATATCTGTACGCATCATCGATACTCTCACTCTTTACGGCATGCTTTGTCTTACATCCGCGCGGTCGTTACGCCGCGAGCTGCGGTTTGAATGCCACGTCCACGTAGTAGTTCGTGCTGTTATAGCTGGCGCTCGGGAACAGCCCGCCCGACCCATAGGCATAGACGCCGTTGCTGCCGCCTTGCGCCGTGAGATCGCCGTTCGTTACGGCATTGGCAAAATAATTACCGGTTGCCGAATAATTGCCGTTGCTCGAGTAGGAAACGACATAGGTCGTATCCGCCTGGATCGCGATCTGCTGGGTCAGCTGCGCGGTCTGCCAGCCGCTGGCCGTCTCGTTGTTGAAGGTGACGCTGCCGAGCAGTGCGCCGGAGGCCGTCCACAGGTAGCCCGTATGCGGGCCGGTATTCTCGGCCCCCTTGTAGAAGCGGATGCCGGTGATCCAGCCTGCCGTATCGGCCTGGAATTTCATGCCGAGATTGATCTGCTGGTTGTCGTTGGCGTTGACGATCGCAGGCGTCGCATCGGCGGCAAAGAGGTTCTGTTCCGGCCCTGCCGACTGGCTGCCGTTGATGGTGAGCGCGACCTGGGCCGAAGCCGTGCCGCCCTTGCCGTCCGAGATCGCGTAGCTGAAGCTTGCCGGTCCCGAATAGCCAGATGTTGGCGTAAACGTCACCGTCTGGGCCTGGGCATCATAGGAAACAGAGCCGTTGACCGCGCCACTGACGCCGGTGATGACCAGCGCATCCCCATCGGCATCGCTATCGTTTGCCAGGAGCACCGATGCATGGAGGGTGATCGGCGTGCCGGTATTGGTCGAGAAGCCGCTGTCATTGGTGGCGACCGGTACCGCATTCTGCCCGCTGCCCTGCCGATAGAGCACGTCGACCCAATAATTGCTGGCATTGTACGAAGCGGTCGGAAACAGGCTGCTCGTGCCATAGGCATAAAGGCCGTTGCCGCCGCTCGTCGTACTCGACGGCGCCGTCAGCGCACCGTTCGAATAATCTGTCGCGAAGTAGTTCGCTGTCGCCGAATAGAAGCCGTTCGAATGGTAGCTCGCCACATAGGTGGTGCCGGCTGAAACATTGATCGGCTGGGTGAAGGAGACCGTCTGCCAGCCGCTTGCCGTCTCGTTGATGAAGGTCGCCTGGGCCAGCAGCTGGCCGCTCGCCGTCCACAGCGAGCCGATATGCGTGCCGGTATCCTGGGCGCTCCTGTAATAGGTGAGCCCGGTGATCTGACCGTTGGCAGAAGCGATGAACTTGACACCGAGTTCGACCGAGTTGGCATCATTGGCGGCGGCAATCCCCGACGTGTCGGCGCCGGTGAACAGGCTCGACGTCGCGCCTCCGGCCGGCGGCGTGTCGACGGTGAGGCTGACCGTAGCCGACGCCGTGCCGCCAAATCCGTCCGCGACCGAATAGGAGAAGCTTGCCGCACCGGTATAACCCGCCGTCGGCGTGAAAATGACGGTCTTGGTCTGGCTGTCGAAGCTCACCGTTCCGTGGACCGCGCCGTTGACGCCGGTGATGCTGAGCAGGTCGCCATCGGCATCGGTGTCGTTTGCCAGCAGGCTGGCTGCGGCAATCGACAGCACCGTGCTGGAATAGGTCGTGTAGCCATTGTCATTGGCCGCGACCGGCAGCACGTTGCTCGTCTGGTTGTAGACGACATCCACCCAGTAGTTCGACGACTGGTAGCTGGAGGTCGGGAAACCGCTGCCATCGGCAAAGACGCCGTTACTGCCGGCAAGCGCCGTCAGCGAACCACTGCTATGGGCGGTCGCAAAATAACCTGCCGTCGCCACATAGGAGCCGGTCGTGTGGTAGGAGGCGACATAGGTCGTGCCGGCCAGGATATGCACGGGGTTCGAGAATGTAGCAGTCTGCCAGCCGCTCAGCGATCCGCTGTCGGCGAAGGTGACGGTCGCAACCAGCGTGCCGTCGGCCGTCCACAGCGAGCCGCTATGCGGGCCGGTATCGCCGGCCACCTTGTAGAAGCGGACGCCGGTCACCATGCCGCTCGACGAAGCGGAGAAGCGCATGCCGAGTTCCAGCGACTGGCCCTCATTGTAGCTCGCGCCCGTTGGTCCTTCGCTTGACTTGAACAACGTCTCCCCTGAAGGGCCCGGGTCCACGGTGAGGCTGACATTGCCCTGATCCGTACCGCCGCGCCCGTCCGACAGCGTATAGGTGAAGCTTGCCGGCCCTGCATAATCATTGGTTGGCGTGAAGGTGATGGTGCGGTTCTGCTTGTTCAGCGTCACGGTGCCGTTGACGGCATTGCCGACGGCCGAAATCGTCATCGCATCGCCATTGGGATCCGTATCGTTTCCGATGAGCGAGGCGATCGAGATGACGACGCTGTCGTTGCGGGTGAGCGTCAGCCCCTTATCGTCGGTGGCAACCGGTGCGCTGTTGGGGCCGGCGTCGAAGACCACGTCGACCCAGTAGTTGGTGCCGGTGCCGAGGTTCTGGCCGGGAAAGATGCCGGCATTGTCGCCATAGGCATAGACGCCGCCGCCATCGACGACCTTCAGCGCGCCGCTGGCATAGGTGCCGCCGAAATAATTGTTGGTGGCGGAGTAGTAGCCGTTGGTATGATAGGACGCCACGTAGGTCGTGCCGGCCGCAATCTGGATCGGGCTGGAGAACATCACGGTCTGCCAGCCGGAAAGCGATTCACCGACTGAGACACCCGTTGCCAGCAGCGTTCCGTCGGCGCTCCAGAGGCTGACGGCATGGTCGCCGATATTGTAGAAGCCCTTGTAGAAGCGGATGCCTTCGACATAACCTGCCGTCGTCGCCTGGAAGCGCAGGCCGAGCTCGACGGAATCCCGATCGATCTCCACTTCGACGGCGGGTTTGTCCGCCAGCGTCCACAGGCCCTGCGTGCCCGGCAGGGTGACGGTAACCTGCTTGCCGGCCGAAGGCGCCTCCATGTTGACGCTGTCGTCGACGGCGCGCGACATGATCGTATAGGTGCCGCTCGCCTGCACGACCCAGTTATAGCTCCAGCTCTCGCGGCCGGTGGCCTTGAACCAGTGCTGGCCGCCATCGGTGGAGATTTCGACGCCGGCGATGATGCCGCCGCCGAAATCCTGCGCCGTGCCAGTGATCGTCACATGCTGGCCTTCGAGGAAACTTGCGCCGACGATCGGCGAGCTGATCGACGAGGTGGGCTTCAGCGTGTCGGTCGATTGTGTCGCCAGGATGAGGCTCGCATCCAGCGTCGTCGGCTGGATGCCCATGTCGGCGAACATGTTGACCATCGCCTGCTGCACGTTGCGATCGGTCGACGTCGTCGGACCCTGGTGGTTGTCGCTCAGGCCCCAGGACCAGAAGACGGTGCCGGCGCCGAAGACCAGCGCGCCGCTTGCCGCCCGGTACATGGTCAGACTGTGGGTCGCCACCGCATCGCCGACCGTCGTGCCGTAGTCGCGCAGATAGGTACTCACCGAGACCGTCGACAGTGACAGGTTGATCAGTCCATCCGGACGGAAGCCGTTCTCGACATCGGAATCCCATTCATAGCCGAGCAGGTTCTGCACAAGATTGTAGGTATCACCCTCCTGCAGCTCCGAAACGTTGGTGTTGCGCCAGAAGCGCAGGTTCGAATAGTCGTAGGGGATGGAGATCGTATCCTGGCGGTAGCTGTCCACCTGGAACATCGTGCCCGTCAGCGAATTCTCCGGCTCCTGCCCCGGGTCGGCATAACGCGGATCGCGCCAGGTGCCGGTGCCGACATTGCTCGGATCCGTGCTCGTGCCCCAGGTCTCCTTGTAGCAGACCATGGTGCGATAGGCCTGGCCGCTGCCGTCGATGCTGCTTTCCCAGCGCACCTTCCAGTAGCATTCGTTGCCGCTCCAGAAGGCGAGGTTGACGCCGGCATCGCGGGCGGCCTCGACATTGGCGCGCTGTTCGGCAGACCAGTATTCGTCATGCCCGACGGAGAGAAAGGCATCATGGTTGAGCAGCAGGCTGCCGCTGCGCGCGGCATCGACACCTGAAATATAGGACACGTCGTAGCCGTTCTGCTCCAGCCAGGAGATGGCGGAGGATTCGGCGCCGAAGATATAATCATGCGAGCCGCCGATCGGACTCGTAGTGGTAATGATCGGCCTGTTGTAGCTGACCGCCGAGGCGCGGCCGATCGCCTGCAAGCCGCAGCTGCAGTTCGGCGGCAGGTAGCCGATCATGTTGGCGGGATCGACCGGCACTTCGCCGTAGTAGAGGCTGGCGCCACCCCAGGCATTATAGGCCTGCCAGGTCGTGTCCGAGGTCTGGAAGACGATGTTGCTGGTCGACGCATCGTCGCGCACGACAAAGGGAATGATGCTGGCATCCTCGGTGCCATCCTCGCGCACCAGCTTGGCGAAATAAACGCCGGAGACCGCGTCCGTTGGAATCTGCCAGCTCGCCGAAACCGACCAGTTGCCGCAGTCGATGAGGCCGAGCGACATGTCGACCATCGGATGCGGCTGGATCTGCGCCGTGGTCAGCTGCTGCTCGATCGAGTCGACCTTGCGCGCGCCGAGCCCGCCATAATAACCCATGCGGTAGATATCGATGCGGTAATGGGTGGAGTCTGTGGCGATCTTGAAATCGACAGTCTGACCGACATTCGTGCTGATTTCGGTGGCAAAGCCTTGGATGGTGCCATTGCCGTCGTCTTCCAGACCCCACTCGCTGATCGGGTTGCCCTGCTTCAGGTTTTCGAGCGCGATCTTGTTGGGCGTCGCCACAGGCGTAGTCGTCGCAGGGGCTGTCAGTGCTGTGGGGGCCGCTGTCGTCTCAAAAGAATTATCCTGGCTCGGCTCGAGCGAAATGGATGCAATCGAAGCCTGAAGGCGCAACGAATCCGCGGCGATGCTGCTGGAAGAAGGAGCCGGCGCTGCGGTTGCGCCGCTGCCGGTATCGGAATCGCTGGTAACACCCGTCAGCGTGGGAGCAGCAGGCAGTGTCGCAGCCTCCTCGTACGGATCCGGGCCAAGCACGGTGCGCTCAGAGGTCGAGGAGGACGTCTCGAAGACCGCTGAAGCCGACGCCGTCTTCGTGGATGTGTCCTGCGCGCCGCCATCGGTCGCAGGTGCCGGCGTCGCTGTCGACGATTGCGGGGACGATTGCATGTCACCCGGTGATATCAGGGAAGATGTGACCGCGCCGGTGAAGGAGGATTGGACGGTTGCGCTACTCTGACTGGCAAACCCCGGGGACCCGTCAGTGCTCGTCGAAGACACGACTGTTGCCGATCCAAGGGTTGCACTCCAGGCAGGGGGCGCACGACAGATACTCAACGCTCCACCAAATATACTCAAATACTCACGATTACTGACATGAATTCTCCGCATCAGCGGCGTCCCCATTCCGTCGATCGATACTCCAAGACTTCATCCTGCCAGCTTTCGCAATGGAACGGACGACAGCAATCAGGGGTATGTGGGTGGTACACCCATACGTCGATGTGATGAACCTCACCGCATCCCGGCTGGTCGAGCCGATCAACAGGCACGGGCTTTCCTGCGCCGTCCGTGCTACCAGGCCGGAAACGGATCTTCGAGGCTAACCCAGTCGCGCGGATCGGCGCTGGCGAGGCATCCGTCCAATGCGGTCCGCACACCTATCTCGTCCATATCAACGCCGATAAAAACCAATTCCTGCCGACGGTCGCCCCAAGCGCTGTCCCACCGGCTCTCGAGATGCTGACGAAACTGTTGATGGCTCGGCCAGTCCTGCCGGGGCACAGCCGCCCACCAGAGCCCCATGGGCTCGCAGCGCCGCTGGATGCCGGCTGCCGACATCAGGCCCACGTGACGTGGGCGCGTGGCAAGCCAGAAATGGCCCTTGGCGCGCAACACTCCCGGCCAGGGCTCGTCGAGGAATGCCCGAAACCGCGTGGGGTCGAAGGGCCGCCTCGTGCGATAGACAAAACTCGATACCCCGTATTCCTCTGTCTCCGGAACATGCTCCCCCGGGCTGTATAGTTCCTTGTGCCACAAGGGATGCGCGGCCGCCTTTGCTTCATCGAAGAGGGCTGTATTGAGAACGGTTCCGAGAGAAATCCCGCCGAAGTCCGTCTCCACCTGGCGCGCATCCGGATTGAGCGCAGCCACCGTCTTGCGGACTTCCGCGCGGATCTCTTCGGTCGCGTCCGAGATCTTGTTGATCACGACGACGTCGGCAAACTCGATCTGATCCACCAGCAGGTCGATGAGGGTGCGCCGGTCCTCATCGTCCCGCTGCAAGCCGCGGTCAGCGAGCAGATCGGCACTGCTGTAGTCCGCTAACAGGTTTGCAGCGTCAACCACGGTGACCATTGTATCGAGCCTGGCAAAATCGGCGAGCGATACGCCGTTCTCGTCGCGAAAGGAAAAGGTTGCCGCTATGGGGCGTGGCTCCGCAATGCCAGTCCCTTCTATCAACAGATAGTCGTATCGCCCCTCTTCGGCCAGCCGTCGCACCTCCGTCAGGAGGTCGTTGCGCAGGGTGCAGCATATGCAGCCGTTGCTGAGCTCGATCAGTGTCTCCGTCGTATGCGACAGGTTGCAGCCGCCGTCTCGAATGAGACTGGCGTCTATGTTCACTTCGCTCATATCGTTGACGATGACGGCGACCCGCAGGCCCTGACGGTTGTTCAGGATGTGGCTGAGGAGCGTCGTCTTGCCAGCACCGAGGAAGCCGGCGAGTACCGTTACCGGCAGGCGCTCGATCTCGTTCATCGGCATCCCTCGATCAGGAATATTCGGAGTGACCGTCGCCGCAGCCGACATTTGCGTCCTATGAGCCTCATTTCAATCCCATTCCCGATCTCCTCGATGCTTCACGCGGCAAGCTGCGGCCGGAAGACCACATCGGCATAGTAATTCGCCGAATTGAACGTGCTGGTCGGGAAGAGGCCCGTGGTGGCGGACCCGCCATAGGCATAGAGGCCGTTGCCGCTGGCTGGTGCCGTCAGCGGGCCGCTGGCGACGGCGGTGGTGAAGAAGCCGCCGGTCGCCACATATGCCCCTGTCGTGTGATAGGAGGCGACATAGGTGGTGTTGGCGGCGATGGTGAAGGGTGTCGTGAAGTTCGCCGTCTGCCAGCCGCTTGCCGTGGTGTTGGTGAAGGTGGCGGTGGCAAGTTTGGTGCCGGTGGAGCTCCACAGGTCCACGACGTTCTGGCCATTGTCGTTGGCGCTGCGATAGAACTTGATGCCGACAATGTCGCCGCCGACGTTCGACGTGAATTTGACGCCAAGCTCGAGCTGTTGACCGTCGTTGAGGTTCGTCTGGGCCGGCGTGCTGGAGGCGGAGAACAGGCTGTACGTCGTCGGCGGCGTCGTCGATGCGGCGATGTTGAAGGTTTCGTTGGCGGCAAGGCCACCGATATCGGTCGCCGTTACCCTGACACCATAGTTTCCTGCTGTCGTCGGCGTGCCGGAGAAGGTCCGCGTCGAGGCGTTGAAGCTCAGCCACGAAGGCAGCGCCGTGCCGTCGGCGGCCGTTGCCGCATAGGTCAGCGTCTCGCCGCTGTCGACATCGCTGAAGGTGGTCGACGGCACCACGAAGGAGAAGGCCGAGCCGACGGTGGCATACTGGGTCGCCGTCTGGACGGCGAGCACCGGTGCGTCGTTGGCGCCGTGGATGGTGACGGTCAGATTTGCCGTGGCGGTGGCGCCTGCGGTATCGCGCATCGTGTAGCTGAAGATATCGTTCAGCGTGTTGGTCGACAGGCGCAGCGCCTGGACGGCGGAATTGGTCTCGTTGATCGTATAGGTATAGGTGCCCGACGCATTGAGAACGAGACTGCCATAGGTGCCGTTCAGCGCCGAGCCGAGCGTGCCTGACGTCGCGCCGAAGCTGACCGCGCTTACCGTCTTGGTGTCGCCGGCATCCGGATCGGTGTCATTGGTCAGCACGTTGCCACTCGCAACCACCCCGCCCGACCCGTTGGCCACTCCGCCCTTCTCGGTCGCATCCCCCGCATCGGCAACCGCTGTCGGCGTCGTGTTGCCGGGCGTGCCCGATCCCGGACGGAAGACCACATCGGCCCAATAGTTGGAAGCACCGAAAGTGGCATTTGGGAAAATGCCAGCGGTTGCAGAACCGCCGTAGCGGTACACGCCGTTGCCGCTGGCTGGTGCCGTCAGCGGGCCGCTGGCGACGGCGGTGGTGAAGAAGCCGCCGGTCGCCACATATGCCCCTGTCGTGTGATAGGAGGCGACATAGGTGGTGTTGGCGGCGATGGTGAAGGGTGTCGTGAAGTTCGCCGTCTGCCAGCCGCTTGCCGTGGTGTTGGTGAAGGTGGCGGTGGCAAGTTTGGTGCCGGTGGAGCTCCACAGGTCCACGACGTTCTGGCCATTGTCGTTGGCGCTGCGATAGAACTTGATGCCGACAATGTCGCCGCCGACGTTCGACGTGAATTTGACGCCAAGCTCGAGCTGTTGACCGTCGTTGAGGTTCGTCTGGGCCGGCGTGCTGGAGGCGGAGAACAGGCTGTACGTCGTCGGCGGCGTCGTCGATGCGGCGATGTTGAAGGTTTCGTTGGCGGCAAGGCCACCGATATCGGTCGCCGTTACCCTGACACCATAGTTTCCTGCTGTCGTCGGCGTGCCGGAGAAGGTCCGCGTCGAGGCGTTGAAGCTCAGCCACGAAGGCAGCGCCGTGCCGTCGGCGGCCGTTGCCGCATAGGTCAGCGTCTCGCCGCTGTCGACATCGCTGAAGGTGGTCGACGGCACCACGAAGGAGAAGGCCGAGCCGACGGTGGCATACTGGGTCGCCGTCTGGACGGCGAGCACCGGTGCGTCGTTGGCGCCGTGGATGGTGACGGTCAGATTTGCCGTGGCGGTGGCGCCTGCGGTATCGCGCATCGTGTAGCTGAAGATATCGTTCAGCGTGTTGGTCGACAGGCGCAGCGCCTGGACGGCGGAATTGGTCTCGTTGATCGTATAGGTATAGGTGCCCGACGCATTGAGAACGAGACTGCCATAGGTGCCGTTCAGCGCCGAGCCGAGCGTGCCTGACGTCGCGCCGAAGCTGACCGCGCTTACCGTCTTGGTGTCGCCGGCATCCGGATCGGTGTCATTGGTCAGCACGTTGCCACTCGCAACCACCCCGCCCGACCCGTTGGCCACTCCGCCCTTCTCGGTCGCATCCCCCGCATCGGCAACCGCTGTCGGCGTCGTGTTCGAGGCCGACGTCGTAAACATCACATCGACCCAGTAGTTCGTCGACTGGAAGGTGCTCGTCGGGAACAGGCTGGTGCTGCCGTAGCGGTAGACGCCGTTGCCGCTGGCTGGTGCCGTCAGCGGACCGCTGGTCACATTTGAGGTGAAGTAGTTGGTCGTCGTCGAATAATGACCGCTGTTCGTGTGGTAAGACGCGGTGTAGGTTTGCCCGGCCGTCAGCGACACCGGACTGGTGAAATAAGCAGTTTGCCAGCCGCTGGCCGACTCGTTGGTGAAGGTGAGGGTCGCAATCCGCGTGCCGGTGCTCGACCATAAGGAGCCGGTATGCGTGCCCGTATCCAGGTCGCCCTTGTAGAAGCGAATGCCGGTGACGGTGCCTGCCACGGAGGTCTGGAATTTGACGCCGAGTTCAACGGCTGAGGTGTCGTTGGTGTTGACGACCGCTGGCGTCGCTGCACCGAAGAGAGAGGTGTAGCTCGGCCCGCTGACGGTGACGGTTCGGCCCGTCGAGGGTGTTTCCAGGTTGACGTTATCGTCAACGGCGCGTGACCGGATGGTGTAGGTCCCCGCCGTCTGTGGCGACCAGGTATAAGTCCAGTTTTCATCACCCGTCGCCGGATGCCAGCTCGCCCCGTTGTCCGTCGAAACCTCGACCGCGGCGATCACCCCGCCTCCCGCATCGGTGGCGGTGCCGGAAATCGTCACGGCGGATCCAACGGTCGCCGTGGCGGGAGCCGTGATGACCGAGGTCGGCGCAGTATGATCCGAGGATGCGGTTGCGGCGACGAGTCCGGATTGCAGTGTTCCCGGCTGAATGCCCATGTCGGCGAGCAGATTGACCATTGCCTGCTGCACGCGGGGATCGGTTGGAGTCGCCTGATTGTCGTGATTGTCGCTCAGGCCCCATGTCCAGTAGACTGTGCCGGCGCCGAACACCAGCGCCCCGCTCGGCGCGCGATAAAGCGTCAGATTGTGGGTCGCGGTGGCATTGCCGGTCGTGTTTCCATAATCGAGCAAATAGGTGCTGACCGGAAGCGTCGTCGATGACAGCTTAACGAGACCCGCCGGATCGAAGCCGTTGTCAGACGCTTCATCCCACTCATAGCCAAGATAGTTCTTGGTGAGCGTTGCCGTCTGGCCTGGCTGAAGATTGGCGACGCTCGTATTGCGCCAGAAGCGCAGGTTGGCATCGTCATAACCGACGGTGATCGAAGCAAGATTGTTGCCGACATCGTCGACCTTGAACAACTGTCCGGTCAGTGAGTTTTCCGGGTTTCCGCCGCCGATGGCAGGTGGGCTGAAGCGTGGATCCCGGAAGGTGCCCGTCCATTCGTTGGAAGGATCGATGCTCGAGTTGGCCCATGTCTCCTTGTAGGTGATCAAGGTGCGATAAGGCGTGCCGTCGGCGCTGTAGGCATTGCCCCAGCGGGTGCGCCAATAGACTTCGTTGCCGCTCCAGAACATAAGGTTGACGCCGGCATCACGCGCGGCTTCGACATTGGTTCGCTGTTGACCGGACCAGTATTCGTCGTGCCCGGCATCGATATATGTCTTGTGATTGAGCAACAGGCTGCCGTAGCGGTCGGCGTCGACACCGGACATATAGGAAACATCATAGCCGTTCTGTTCCAGCCAGTAGATGCCGGCATATTCGGCGCCGAACAGATAGTCCTGCGGGCCGGCATAGGTGCCAACCCCGCCGCGGGTCGCAATCGGTCTGTTGTAGCTGACCGCATAGGCGCGACCGGCACCCTGCCCCGTCGCCGGGCCGTTACCGCCATAGAGGTTTGCGCCACCCCAGCCGTTGTAAGCCTGCCAGGTCTCGTCGGCGGTCTGGAAGACGATGTCGCTTTGGCTGGCGTCGTCGCGAACGATGAACGGGATATGATTTTCGCCGAAGGTGCCGTCCTGTCGCACGAGCTTGGCGATATAGACGCCTGAAACGGCATCATCAGGTACGGTCCACGACGCCGACACGGCCCAGTTGCCGGCGTCGACCGTGCCGGTCGAGGAATTGCGCAGCGGACTTGGCTGGGTCTGCAAGCCGGTGTGCTGCATAGTTGCGACCTTGCGGGCGCCCATGCCGCCATAATAGCCGAGCCGGTAGATATCGATCCGGTAGTTGGTGGAATTGGTGTTGATCTTGAAGCTGATCGTCTTGCCGTTGTCGACGCTGATATCGGTCGCAAACCCCTCGATATTGGTGCTGCCGGCACCGTCGATGCCCCACTCGCTCTCCGGATTGCCTTGCTTCTGGTTTTCCAGGACGATCGCGTTGCTGGCCGCTGCCGCAGCGGCCAGGGTTTGCGTCGCCATCGACCGCTGCGCAGTCGTCGTTGCCGTCGTCACCGAGCCGGAAAGGATGCCGGTGCCCTTCGTAGTGGTGCCCTTTCCGGTCTCTCCGCCGCCGGGCAAGGATCCGTTCAAGGCCGCTGTTTCCGTCCAACTTGCGGTTCCGCGCCAGCCCGAGAGCGGAGACAGGTTACGATCGAGAAGCGGGTCGCTGATCGAGGCGGCGATGGCCCGCTTGGCCGTCGATACAAAGTCCGGGCCCTCGGTCAGCTTGGTCCCCGGCAATTGACCGTCCTGTTGGAGCATGGCGCCTCCATGGGCCCAATCGAGAATGCGCGTCGGGGACGTATAGTAGCCGCACCCGCACACACCAAAGGGCATGCCAAAGGCCAGTGAATTCGCCCCAGCATGCTGGGCGGTCGCCTGCGCTGACGGGCTCGATTCGAGAATGACGACTTTGCCCGAGTGCGCACGCTCGCCGGCCACCGCAGAATCCTGCCCCGAGCCTGTCGGTGCGGGGCTCTGCGGCAGATACGGCGCCAGAGGATCGTCGCCAATGAGGCTCATGCCAGCGGAGTTGCGGTAAAGCGGCGATTGAGGTCCGAATGCAACTCCGTTCGCGTGCACGTTGAATCCCGCAAAGCCCGGCCCATAGGCAAAAAACCGAGATGCAACGCTGTTACCTTGCCGGTCTCCGGCCTCGCGATCTGCTGCGAAAGGGTCGGGCAAGGGCGGCAGTGGGTGGGTGATACTATCCTGAACGTCAGGGTCAGCGATCAACCCCGTCCGATGCTCCGGCTCGCGCTCGGCGAACGCCGGGTTATGGTTGGAACCGTCGACAAGCTTGCCATCAAGCTTGGTTCCACCCGCATTTTGCGCGGATGCCGCAAGTTGAGCACTGTCCGAGTGCCTTTCGGCAGGCTTGCGAGGCCTCACCGTCTCGCCGGCTGCAAACCACCGAGGAAATAGCGAATCCACCAGGAGTGAGCGCGAAGTCCACCGACGAGCGTTGCGATTCATGGCAGGCACCTCTCGCGAGATTAGCAGAATTGAACTATCGGGATCGTTTTGGTACGCGGTCTCGAATTGTAGTCGAAAACGACCGGGGTATACCCTACGCCTTTCGCTCTACCGGCGGCATCCTTTGGGCAAACGGCCATGCCGCGCCGCCGACGCGCTGGACGAGACGCACGCGAGCGACGATTCGCCACGTTCTGTGCGGGATCGAAGCCGCAGCAGTGGTGGCGGCGCCGGTTCATCCCGACAAATCGATGATCCGGCCAGAAAGGCGCTACCGGCATGGTTGCGCTTCCCCCAAGCGAGCGCGCCTACTCCTGCGTGCAGAACCTATTGATTTTCCCCGATCTATGCCTTCGCGTCGCGCCGGAGATATATGTTTCTACTCAATTTGGGCTGAGGCACCTCCCCACCTCATCAATATTGATGTGGCAAAGCGAACGACCTCCACCTTCCTCAAGGCTTCGCCAGGCTGCACACTGGCGATCAAGTTCCGGACTTGGGTCCGGCGTTCAAGCAGCGTTCAAACCTATTGTATCAGCGTCCGTGTTAGAATGTTTTGCAGGCGAGACATGTATATGAATCCATCGCACCGCCCCCCTCGCGTGTTCTTTCGCGCGACATCCGTCATCAGTGCGCTCGTCTTTCTTGCCGGAGCTGTACCGCCAGCTCTCGCCGAAGGCACCCCCTTGGCTCCGCAAACGAAGATCCGCCTGACGGTCGTGCAATGGATACCGTCCAAGGGCCAATTTGAACGATGGGATGGGATCGGCGGCGAATATACGGTTTCGGATGCAGGTATAGTCTCCCTGCCCTTTCTGGGGTCGCTGGCGGTGGGGAATCTGGACAATGAGGGCCTGACCAACGAGATCGGCAAGCGCCTTCAGGCGAAGATGGGTCTGGCCCAGGCACCTGCCGTGACCATCGATATTCTCAACTATCCCTCCATTTACGTCGTCGGAGACGTGATGGCGCCGGGAGAATACAAGTTTCACTCCGGCTTGAGCGTCCTGCAATCGCTCGCCATGAGCGGCGGCCCGTTGCGGGCTGCGGCGCAGCAGCGATCGGATACGATCAAGCTTGCCGGCGATTTGCGGGAAATCGACCACGCGCTGCTGCGTAGCGCCGCAAAGCTTGCGCGGCTGCAAGCGGAGATGACCGGCGCGAAGGAGATCGCTTTCGATCAGCCATCCGCTGCTGACCGGCAATATGCCGAGAGTATCTTCGCGGAAGAGCGGGTCATTTTTCAGGCCCGCGCAAGCGCGCTGGACAAGCAGTCGGTGGCCCTCGTCGAACTGCGCAATCTTTTGACCGCGGAAATCGAGACGCTGGAAGAAAAGCTGAAAGGCTCGGATGACAATATCCAGTCAGTCGAGGAACAGCTGACGAGCGTGAGGACGCTGGTCCAGAAGGGCCTGACGATCACCTCACGCCAGATGGATCTGGAACGATTGCTGACTACCTATCGCTCAGACCGGCTCGACCTCGTCACCGCCATCATGCGGGGTCGCCAGGCGATCAATGAGACGAAGCGCAATCTCGAGGGACTTTCCGACAATCGCCGCAGCGAGAACGCTTCCGAGGTGCAGGCGGAGAAGGCCAATCTCGATCAGCTCAAACTGAAGCGCGACACCACGCAACAGCTTCTTCTCGAAGAAGTATCGAACGGTGCGAGCGCGATGGACCGCAGCGACGAACTTCCGCTGACGTTCATCATCAGCCGGCGGGACAAGGGTGAGGTCAATCAGTTCCCGGCCTCCGAAACGACGGAACTGGCGCCGGGCGACGTGGTCAGGGTCACCCGGGCCCGCTCCGCCGATGCGCCATCCGAAGACGACGCTGCGCTGTCTGTCGAGACAGAGGCGCATGTCAGTCAGGCAAGCCGGTGAACAGCGAAAGTCATCTGCTGCAATCGAGCCTACGGCGGGCGATTGAACGCAAGCCCGGGGTAAACCGCTGGGGCTTTCGATGACATTGAGGATGATCCCACCCAGCAGCCCGACCTACACCCAGATCCTCAAATCGACGATGCTGATGGGTGGCTCTTCACTCGTCAACGTGGCACTCGGCATTATCAGAAACAAAGCCATGGCCGTCCTGCTCGGGCCGGAAGGCGTGGGACTCATGGGCCTGTACGGGTCGATCCTCGATATCGCCCAGGCGATTGCCGGGCTCGGCGTGGGCAGCAGCGGCGTGCGCCAGATTGCCGAAGCTGCGGGGAGCAACGACGCTGAAACTGTTGCACGATCGGCGACGGTGCTGAGACGCATATCGATGGTGCTCGGCCTGCTTGGTGCGTTTCTCCTCGCCGCCCTGGCATTCCCGGTCTCGAATTTCACCTTCGGCGACTACCAGCATGCCGGCGGCATCGCATTGCTGTCGCTGGCAATCTTTTTTCGGCTGGTCTCTGCGGGGCAGACTGCATTGATCCAGGGTCTGCGGGGCATTGCAGATCTTGCCCGTATCAACGTGCTTGCCGGGCTTTTCGGCACGGCCGTCAGCATCCCGCTGATCTATCTGTTCGGCCTGCAGGCGATCGCTCCGTCTCTCGTGGTGATTGCGGCGGCTTCAATCCTTCCGACCTGGTGGTACAGCCGGCGGATCTGTCCGCATCCCTCGCCAATGCCCACGCGCGAGTTCGGTCGGGAATTATCGGCCCTGCTCAGGCTCGGCTTCGTCTTCATGGCAAGCGGGCTTTTGACCTTCGGCGCGGCTTATGCCGTCCGCCTTATCGTGTTGAAAGAGGGCGGCGTCATAGGGGCTGGATTGTACCAGGCGGCCTGGGGCCTTGGCGGTCTCTATGCCGGCTTTATCTTGCAAGCGATGGGAACGGATTTTTATCCGCGCCTGACCGCGGCCGCCGACAACGATGCCGAATGCAATCGGCTGGTCAATGAGCAGGCGGAAATCAGCATGCTGCTCGCTGGTCCCGGCCTGATCGGCACGCTGACGCTCGCGCCGCTGATGATGAGCCTGTTCTATTCATCGGAATTTCATGGAGCCGTCGATCTTCTGCGCTGGATCTGCCTTGGCATGATGCTGCGCATTATTTCCTGGCCAATGGGTTTCATCGTCGTGGCGAAGCGTACCCAGGCGATTTTCTTCTGGACGGAGGTTGCGGCGGCGGTCATGCATGTGGGCCTGGCCTGGCTCCTTGTATCGCTACTTGGGACGCAAGGAGCCGGCATGGCGTTTTTTGGACTCTATGTTTGGCACAGCATCCTCATCTATGTGATCGTGCGGAAGCTGACCGGTTTTCGCTGGTCCGCCGCCAATCGCAGACATGCGCTGATTTTCCTGCCCGCATCGGCACTGGTATTCCTGATGTTCTCTATCTTGCCGCTATGGCCGGCGACGCTGATCGGCTTCCTCGCCGTCGCTGTCTGCGGGCTCTATTCGCTGCGCATGCTGGTCGACCTGCTGCCGCCGGAGTCCGTTCCAGCGGCCATCCGCGGCTGGATCACGAAATCAGCATAACGAACAATGCGCGCATCGGGCGATACGCGCATTGTTGGAAGTCGGCAATTGCGAGGATCAGGCGACAGCGACGTCCATGGTACGTTGCGGGCTGACCGCTTCGCCGGTCGCCTGCGCAAGGGCTGCGCGAAGTGCCTCAACAACCCGGTCCACGTCAGACACCGTCATCTGGGCATAAAGCGGCAGGATGATGGTTTGCTGCTGCGCAGACACGCTTCGCATCAGGCTCGTGGCAATGCGGTGGGAGCTCTCACCGGAATAGGCTCCCTCCAGGTGAATGTTCATCACACCGCGCCGGGTTGAGATACCCTGGTCGAGCAGGTTCTGCATGACGGCGCGCTGGTCGGCCGTATCGGGCAATCTCACACAGAAGCTCTGCCAGTTGCTTCGAGCCCAGTCTGGCTCGGCCGGCGGAGAAAGCCCGGCAATCGTCGATAGACGTTGGCAATATTGCTCAGCAACGAGCCGGCGCTGGGCAACCAACTCCGGCAGCCGCCGCAACTGCTCACGTCCGACAGCGGCCTGAAGGTCGGTCATCCGGTAATTGTAGCCCAGTTCGTCATAATCCTCGAAAATCACCTGCTTCGAGCCGTGGCGGACGGCATCGGTGACACTCATGCCATGCTGGCGCCACAGCCGGAATTTCCGGTCATAATCGGCATTGGCCGTGGTCAACATGCCGCCATCGCCTGTCGTGACGACCTTTCTCGGGTGGAAAGAGAAGCAGGCAATGTCGCCATGCGGCTTGCCGATCTTTTCCCAGCGGCCGTCCGACAGGATTTCGCTTCCCGTCGCACAGGCCGCATCTTCGATTACAGGGATCGAGTGGCGCTTGCCGATCTCGACGATAGGTCCGAGATCACAAGGCATTCCAAGCTGATGCACACACAGGATTGCCTTTGTGCGGGAGGTAATGGCTGCTTCGATCAGGCTGGGATCGATATTGTAGCCATCGGCCTCGATGTCGACAAATACCGGCACGGCGTTGCAATAGCGGATGGCGTTCGCGGTTGCGATAAACGAATGGCTGACCGTGATCACCTCGTCGCCCGCGCCGATGCCGACCGCCATCAGGGCCAAATGCAGCGCGGTCGTGCAGTTGGAGACGGCGCAGGCGTGTGCGGCGCCGACATAGGCCGCGAATTCACGCTCGAAAGCGGCGACTTCGGGCCCCTGGGTCACCCATCCCGATAGAATAACGCGGCGCGCGGCTTCAGCCTCTTCCTCTCCGAGGACGGGTTTGGCGACAGGAATTGTGGATAATAACGGGCTCATGCAGCTTGACCTCCGGCTGCAGCGGTCTTCGACTGCCACCACGCGACAAGGTCACGAAGCCCTTGCTCCATCGAAATTTCCGCCTTGAAGCCCAGAAGCCTTTCGGCCTTGCTGATATCGGCAAGACGACGGGTTACACCGTTGACCGCGCGCGCCTCTTTGTGTTGCGGCTCGAGTGAAGACCCCATGATGTCGCTCAGCATCTGCGCGAGTTCCAGCAGGCTAATTTCTCTACCGCTCGCAACGTTGAACACCTCGTCGGTAACGTCACTCTTTGCCGCCAGCACGTTTGCCCGGGCGATGTCGCGTGCATCGACGAAGTCCATCGTTTGGCTCCCGTCTCCATAGATGAGCGGCGGCATTCCGGCCGCAAGGCGTTCCATCCAGCGGATCAGCACTTCGGTATAGGCGCCGTAAACGTCCATTCGTGGCCCGTAGACATTGAAATAACGCAGCGCGACATAGCGCAGGCCGTACATATCCGCGAAGCTGCGCAGTAATCCCTCGTTGAAGGTCTTTGCCGCGCCGTAGATCGTCCGGTTATTGTAGGGATGATGCTGTTCGGTCGTCGGAAAGCTTTCGGCAAGCCCCAGCACGGAGGCGGAAGAGGCCGCGACGACCTTCGAAACACCCGCCTTGACGGCAGCTTCGAGAACGTTGAACGTGCCTTCGGCCAGAACTTCGAAGGCCAGTCGCGGCTCTTCCGCGCATTGGGTTATGCGGATGGCCGCCTGATGAAAGACGATATCGACGCCGTCGAAGGCTTTCGCCAGCAGCGACCTGTCGCGGATATCGCCATCGATGACGTTAAGGGGCGCGCTGCCTATTGCCGAGCTGAGATTGTCCCGGCGCCCGCGCACGAAATTGTCGAGGATGATGATCTCGCGAGGTTTTTCCAATGCGACAAGATCGGCAATATGCGAACCGATCAGACCGGCACCGCCGGTAATGAGTACCCGTTTGTTTCTCATGATCTCTCCTCACGCGACATGTTCGTCATCGGATCATTCTCCGAACGCCAACGAATAAATTTCGCAGGGACTCCTGCGACAACCGAGAAGGGCTCGACGTCCGCGACGACGACAGCTCCCGCCCCAACGATCGCCCCCTTCCCGATGGTCACGCCGGGAAGAATGGTCGCATTCGTTCCGATATCGGCCTCTGCACAGATGCGTACCGGCCTGATTTCAAGATCCGTGCGGATGATCGGCACATCCACCGGCAGCGCCGTGTGGGTCGAGCCAAGCACCTTGGCGCCAGGTCCCCATCCGACGGAATCCTCGATCACGAGATCGCGAGCGTCGAAATAGGACATCGGTCCGATCCAGACATTGTCGCCGATTTTGCATCGGCCATCGAAGCGTCCCTGGATATAGGCCTGAGCGCCGATGAACACCCCGTTGCCGATCTCGAACGTCTCGGGGTGTTTGAAGCCGGCGCCGCCTGCAACCTGCAATCCGGAGCCGCAGCTGCGCGTGACCGCTTGCCATATGGCTTTGCGCATCAGGGTGTCGACGACACCATCCCCCGTCGCGAAGCGACCGTAGAGTTCGATCAGGCCGGCGCGCCCATAGGATTGCCTGAGCTCTTCGGCCAGCCCCGCCTGGTAGGCCGGATCCGCCGGTTTTTCTTGACGGCCGTGGACAGCATGCACGATCCGAGCCTCACCCGCACGATCAGCTGACATAGGCGTCTTCCAACGCAGCTGCCACCTGATCGACGTGCCGCGCGGGCATCTCAGGATAGATCGGCAGCGAGAGAACCTCTTTTGCGGCGGTCTCCGAGACGGGGAAATCGCCGAACCGGTAACCAAGGTCGGCATGGGCCTGCTGCAGATGCACGGGGATCGGATAGTGCAGCCCGGACTGAATACCCTCGGCGCTCAGCACGCGCTGAAGCTCGTCGCGATCGCTGCTTCTGATGGCATAAACGTGATAGACGTGGCGTCGGCCGGCTTTCTCGACCGGCGTCGTCAAATGCGCCGATCGTCCAAGCAGCGACGAGTAGCGGCCTGCATGAGCGCGGCGCGCTTCGGTCCATGCCTCAAGATGCCTGAGCTTGATGCGCAGGATCGCGCCCTGAATGGCGTCCATGCGGTAGTTGAAGCCCTTCAGCAGATGGTGATAGCGCTGCTCTTGGCCCCAGTCTCGCAGCATACGCATTGTTTTGGCCTGGTCGTCGCGGTTGGTCACGACGATGCCCCCCTCGCCGCAAGCGCCCAGATTTTTACCCGGATAGAAGCTGAAGCAGCCGGATATGCCGAGGCTGCCGGCGCGCGCGCCTCTGTATTGCGCCCCATGCGCCTGGCAGGCGTCCTCGATAACAGGTATCCGGTAGTGGTCGGCAATCGCTTGGATCGCATCCATATCGGCCATCTGCCCATAGAGATGGACGGGAATGATGGCCTTCGTGCGGGGTGTGATCTTTGCCTCAAGCTGAGCCGGATCCATCGTCAGCGTCACTGGCTCGACATCGACGAAAACAGGCCGTGCGCCTGTATAGCAGATCGCCGATACGGTCGCGACGAAGGTAAATGGCACGGTGATGACTTCATCGCCGGGACCGACGCCGGCCGCCAGAAGCGACAGATGCAGGGCGCTGGTGCCGGTGTTGACTGCGATGGCATGCTTGACGTTGCAATAGTCCGCGAATTCCTGCTCGAGCCGGGCGACCTCCTCGCCCAATATGTATTGCCCCGAAGCCAGGACGCCGAGCACCGCGGCGTCGATTTCGCTCTTGATGGAATTATACTGTGCCTTCAGGTCCAGGAACGGGATCATGCAATGCGCCTCGCCTCTTCGAGCTCGATGATACGACCGCGCTGAGCGAGCGACCGGCTTGCGGCTTCAAGGATGCGGACGACACGCAGGCCCGCTTGCCCGTCCGTAATCGGCCGCGAATTCTGCTCGATGCAATCGACGAACTGATCCAGTTCGCGTCTCAACGCCTCTGTCATATCGAGCTTGGGCGCCCACATGTCGCCGCTGCGGTATCCCACCAGCATCTGATGGACCTTCTCGCCATATGCGTCAGAGTTGGGGCACATGGTGATGCCCTTGTCGTAGACCTTGATCTTCTCACTGGGCTCGAGATCGTCATAGACGATCATCTTGTTGCTGCCGCCGATCAGCGTGCGGCGCACCTTGACCGGCGCCAGCCAATTGACGTGAATGTGGGCGATGAGCTTGCTCTCGAAAAAGAGCGTCAGATAGGCGATGTTTTCAGGTTCGCCGAGGACATGGCTCATGCCCGTCGCGGAAACTGCCACCGGCCTTTCCTGCAGGACGTGGTCCAGGATCGACAGGTCGTGCACCGCAAGATCCCAGATCACGCTCACATCGTGCTGGAAGAGCCCCAGATTGACCCGAACCGAGTCATAGTAATACATGTCGCCGAGGCCGCTTTCGACCAGCTCGCGCATCTTGCGGACGGCGCCGGTGTGGACGAAGGTGTGATCGACTGCGAGCACGAGGCGTCGCCGCGCCGCCTCTTCGACCATCCGCGATGCTTCCTCCGTCGTCGATGCCATCGGCTTTTCGACGAAGACATGCTTTCCGGCCATCATGGCCTGCATTGCGAGCTTGTAGTGGGTCGAGACCGGCGTCGCGATCGCGATTGCATCCACTCTTGGATCACGCAGGACTTCCTCGAAATCATCGGTGATCGTTACTGCCGGATAGCGGCTCTTCACGGCCGCCAACCGATCGACATTGAGATCGCAGACTGAAATGAGTTGTGCGCCGCCCGCCTCCGAAATATTGCGGACCAGGTTCGGACCCCAATATCCATATCCAACAACAGCAATGCCGATCATCGCATTCCTCCAAACGCTTGCATGTTTACTGACCGGTCATGAACGTGACCGGTGATCCTCGCCGGAACTCCGGCAACAATGGCGCCGTCAGGCACATCCTTGGTTACGACAGCGCCGGCCCCGATCAGGGCGGCTTCTCCGATGGTCACGCCTGGCAGGATGGTGGCGTTGCTGCCGATCGAAGCATGGCGCTTGACCAGGGTGGGAATGACAACCCAGTCGGCCTCCGTCTGCAGACTGCCGTCCGCATTGACGGCGCGCGGGTAAGTGTCATTGGTGAACATCACCCCGTGGCCGATAAAAACGCCGTCCTCGAGCGTCACGCCTTCGCAGAGGAAGGAGTGGCTGGAGATTTTGCAGTCTCTTCCGACGATGACGTTTTTCTGGATTTCAACGAAGGTGCCGATGCGCGTTCCCGCTCCGATCGTGCAGCCGTAGAGATTCACAAGATCTCGATGGTGAATAACGCAGCTGTCATCCAGCTTGACGTTCGAGGCAATCATCCCGGCTCGTCCCCTACTCAAACGGGCCCTGATTTGGTTGAAACCGGTCACAATCCTATGAATGCGCAAGATTTCATTTCAACAGAGCAAATATTTCCCTGCCTCCAAAGAGAATTGTTTTCGTCCTCTTAGTAAAGAAACAATACGTCGAAGCTCATTCACCAAAAGGCGTATACGCTTACGAAAATCGGATGACGAGGCGCGCGAAGGTCTACGGCCGTCGCGCGACCGCAGCGGCCGTCAGCCGGCAGTCGATCCTGCCCCTAACATCGGTGGCAGGGCATTGATTGCAGATGCTCGGCAGGTCTCATTGAATATATATAGTAATGTCATATATCTTTATGAAATCTGCTTAGAAATATATTGATCAGTTTTAAAAGTTGATCTATTGATATCCAATCATGGAACAAAGGTGCAGGCGTAACCACTATTAATTAGTGTGGTGACTCCGGAACTGTGGTAATAAATTAACACTTTTGTTAACCAAACTCTCCTTTTTGCGAGGGGAGCTCATGTTCGACTTTGCGTACTGCGTGGAAAAGACTGGGAGGATGAGGCGTTGGATACAATAAGCCTAAACCATAAGCAGGAGAATATATCATTTCCCCTAGAAATAGAAAATGCTTCGGCGCCTGCCCGACTGGCAACTCCGAAGCACTCACTTGTCATTCTCGACAGGAGGGAACTTGATCGGCATTGCCTTGCGCAATGCATGACCGCCCACACGGCAGATTTCCAGATTCTGGCATTTGGATCTATTGAGGAGTGGAAGCAGAAGCGCGAAGAATATCCTCCGCTTTCGGCAATTCTCTTGAATATCGGTGGCAAGATGGTCGACGAGCCTGCCGTTTCGGAGCAGATCAAGAGCCTTTCGTCCGAATTCGTCTCGACGCCGGTGATCATCCTGTCAGATAGTGATGATTTCGCCCAGATAGTCAGGGCGATCGACTGCGGAGCCAAAGGTTACATACCAGCCTCCGTCAGCATCAGCGTTTGCATGGAGTTGATCGCACTATCGGTCGCAGGTGGACTTTTTGTGCCTGCAAGCGCTCTGTTCGCCATGCGTCACTTGCTGCAGTCGAGCAGTTCGACTGCCCAGCCGCTGGCTGGGATATTCACAGACCGTCAGGCCGAAGTCGTAGCGGCACTGCGGCGCGGCAAGGCGAACAAGATCATCGCCTATGAGCTCAATCTGCGAGAAAGCACGGTCAAGGTGCATGTCCGCAACATCATGAAAAAGGTCAAGGCAACCAACAGGACGGAAGTCGTGTTCAAGCTCAACGACTTGTTCCAGGATGGTATTTCAGGCATGAGCGCAAAGTCTTTGTGCTGATACCAGCAGGGAATATCTTCGTAACCTGCAAGCCGTTCCTGCCCAACTCACCCGGTGACGCGCATGCGTCACCGGGTTTTGTGTTGCTGGGACCCGTTGATCAGATAGCGATCGATCCCTCAATTGCTATTGTTTCCGGAGTCGCGGAAGAAACTTGCTCGTCCGCCCCGCCTGCTCATCCGGCAGCTCTTCGTCCGATAGAATTCAAGGCGCGCCAGTACTTCGGCCCGATTGCCTGCTTGCAGACCAACTTGACCCAGGGCGCTGAATTTCTGACTTCGGGGCAAACCTCGAGAGCAAATCGTTGAATAGCCACGGCTGTAGCAACATCGAAATTGTTGAATGCCATGCCGGCCAGCCGAAGCGCCTGTTTTCCGAGAGCTCTGGCAAGAAAACGTCTGAGTTTCTCATCCTGCTTGAGGCTATCGGCGCCTTGGCGAAACAGAATATCAAAAGCCTGTTGTCTTTGCCGGAGATCTGGAAGGATCGTTTTGCCATAGTATTGTAGCGACATGTTTGACGCATGTCTGCGGTATACTGCTTGATCGTCGTTGATGTAACCCACCCCGGCATGGGATGCGAGCCGCAGCCACATTTCCATGTCACCGGCATGCGGCAGTTCCTTATTATAGCCGCCGACCTGTTTTTGCAGCGTCGTTCTCACGACGGCGGTCGGTGTCGGAACCAGGTTGTTCGCTCCACTCAACCGCATGAATTGCGGGCCGGAAAAGACCTGCGTCGCAGGCACGCCTTTAGAGCCGAGAGGATCGGCGCGCTTGGTTACGGCGCCGCTCGGCTCGGCAATGAGGGCGTTCCCGAAGGTGAACCCCACATCCGGATGATCGCGCATCAGCTCCGAAGCACGGCCGAGCGCACCCGGCAAGAGATAGTCGTCGGCGGAGAGAAGCAGGAAGAGATCACCGCCGGCCCACTCGATTCCCTCATTGTAGGTGGCGATGTGGCCCTGGTTTGTCGCGTGCCGCCGATAGATAACCCGGCTGTCCCTCGATGCCAGAGCCATTCCGACTTCCGGCGTATTGTCTGGCGAGCAGTCATCCAGAATGAGTACACGCACATCGACGCCCGCTTGTGTAAGAACGCTTTCAACAGATTCCGCTAGGAAATGAGCGTAGTTGTAGCAGGGAATGACGACATCAACGCGTTGCACTCTTGTTCCTCCGCAGTCAATCGTTCGTCCGGGCAATTCATGAGCCAGAACGCAGTTTCATTTTGCTATTACATGTTTTTGCGCACCGATCCGAATGTTGAAGCGCTCGCCCGCACAGCCGATTTCGTGTAAGACCATGCAGCTCTCAACAAGGCGGATCGGGCAAGCAGCCGGGATCCGGCACGCTTCAAACCACTCCGAACGCGCCCCCAACGTGTAAGCGCAAAACGCGTCCGGGACCGAAACGCGTCGTAGAAGACGACGTTAGGGCTCAAACTTCCGGATTTCCAGGGCTTCACATTGGTCACGAAATGAACGATCGCGGCCTTCTGCTCGCGCGCGACGCCGGCGATCGCCTGCCTTGGCTCGAACTGGAAATTCCAGGCGCGGTCCAGTATCTTCCACTTCCCGTCGCAGGCAACGTTAAGAGCGTCCTGATCCGAATATTCCGTCGTTGGAAAGCGGTCGAGGTAGTCCAGCGATCGCTCCGAAATTCGCTCGTTTCGCCATTTTGCAAGGTCGATAAGCAGAATGCCGGCGTTGAAATACCGTTTGACGCGAGCACCGCCTCTTGCGGCTGGTCCGTTGCTCGCAGGATTGTCCAGCCAGTAATCTGGTACCGCGCCGATCACCGCGTCGCCGAGGTCGATATTCCATAATTGTTCAAGCGAAGTCAGCACCAGGATGTCGCCATCCAGATACAAAGCCCGGCTGCAGGTCGGCGGAAGAAACTGCGGCAGCAGGATCCTTGCGAAAGTCATCTTGGAAACGCCGGGGCGCGTGGAAAATCCGCTGGCGAAGGACAATGTGGCGATGGGATGCCACTGAATAACTGCAGAATCTGCAGGTAGAGATTCAAGGATCAGCCGCTTCGTTTCTTCGCCTATTCCCTCATGAATGACATGAATATCCAGGGGCCATGCGCTCTGGTTATTCTCGGCGACCGATCTCAGGGCAGTCGCCAAGGGGACGGCGTAGGCCGCATCGACCGCAAAGACGATGGGGCCCAACCGCTGTTTTGTGCCCGCAGGGGCGGCTCCTGTAGGTATGCTACGCACATTCATGTTTCCGGCACATCCCATCGAAAGAGAGCTTCGCCTTGTAACGATCGACGTTGCCGTTCATGGCCGGATTGCTGCAGCTTCCTGAACAGGAAGGCCGACGGCCGGGGTAGGCAGATGGGCGTAGCCCGTTCGTAGTGCCTGGGCGCCAGCCATGCTCTTGCCTGCGCCTGAAAGCTTCCACTCGAAATACGCGATCGTCTTTTCGAGGCCTTCTCGCAGGTTCACCGTCGGCTGCCAGCCGAGGTCCTGCGTTGCGCGGGAAATGTCGGGCTTGCGCTGCGTCGGATCGTCGATCGGCAACGGATTGTAAACGATGCTTGATTTCGATCCCGTCATTTCGATGACCATTTCGGCCAGCTCCCGGACCTGGAATTCTCCTGGGTTACCGAGATTGATCGGGCCGGTAACGCCGGCCGGCGCACCCATCAGGCGGATGAAGCCCTCGATCAGATCGTCCACATAGCAGAATGAGCGCGTCTGCGTGCCGTTGCCGAAGATGGTGATCGGCTCGTTTCGAAGCGCCTGAACGATGAAATTGGAGACGACGCGGCCGTCATTGGTCTGCATACGCGGCCCGTAGGTATTGAAGATGCGCGCCACCCTGATTTCGACGCCATATTGACGATGATAGTCGAAGAACAGCGTCTCGGCGCACCGCTTGCCTTCGTCATAACATGCCCGCGGGCCGATGGGATTAACGCTGCCTCGATACTCCTCGGGCTGGGGGTGGACGGCCGGATCGCCATAAACTTCGCTCGTCGATGCCTGGAAGATCTTCGCCTTGGTGCGTTTGGCCAGGCCGAGCATGTTGATCGCCCCGTGGACATTGGTCTTCACCGTTTGCACGGGGTCGTGCTGATAGTGGACCGGAGATGCCGGACAGGCGAGGTTGTATATCTCGTCGACCTCCACATAGAGCGGGAAGGTTATGTCATGGCGGAGCACCTCAAAGCGAGGATCGTCAAGAAGATGCAGCACATTTTCGCGCGAACCGGTATAGTAATTGTCCACGCAGAGGACGTCATTGCCCTCTCGCAAAAGCCTTTCGCACAGGAATGATCCCAGAAATCCGGTGCCGCCGGTAACCAAAACTCGCTTGTGTCCGTGCATTGATGTGCTCCATTGTTGATGATTGCGCGCAGGACGAGAAACAGCTCAGCAAGCTCCCTTGCCCTTCAAGACCGCAGGAATTGTGCTGAGAAGAATGTGCCAGTCGAACCACAAGGACCGGTTGTCGATGTAGAATCCGTCGAGTTGCTGCTGCAGCTCAATGTCCGCATCGCTTCGTTCGGATATCTGCCAGAGGCCTGTCAGGCCCGGTATGACCGACCGCCGCTTGTCGCGAAATTCTCCATCCATCGCCGAGAGGTGATACTCCGGAAACGGACGGGGTCCCACGAAGGCCATTTCCCCTGCAATAATATTCACGAGCTGCGGGAGCTCATCGATGCTCGATGCGCGAAGGAGATGCCCGATCACCGGCAAGACGCGCGGATCCTCCCGAAGCTTGAAGTGAGTGGACCATTCGGCTTGTGCGGCTGGATTGTCTCGGAACAACGCTTCGAGGCGTTGTTCCGCATCTCGGTACATCGTCCTGAGCTTCAGGACGTGAACCGGCTTGCCAAACAAACCTTCCCTGGCGTGCCTGAAGAAAACCGGCCCCGGGTCGATGACATAGATCGCCGCAGCAGCAATGAGAATGACGGGCATAAGCACCAGCACCGCGGGGATGGCGATCGCCAGATCGAGGGCTCGACGCACCAGGTTCGAGTTTGCCGCCCCCCCGCTGCTCGCCAAGCGAACACCGATCTCTCCGCCGACCTCCGCCGGTCGCAATCCGGCTACTTTGACGTTTGGCGTGTCGGAGAGGAGGATGACTTCGGCGAACGCCTTGCGCAACGTCGCCAACTCGGCGATGTGCGAGCCCGTATCATCGGCAATCAAGGCAATCGACGGGCCGTTGTCCGGTGATAATTCCGAAATATCGGGTGAGGAGGATTCCGGCCGAATTCCATACTGCCAATGGTCTGTGAAATGCGCGACAAGCGCGGGGATACGATTGCGGCTCCCGATGATCACCGCCCGCTCTCCCCAGAGCCCAAGTCTCCGCGACAGACCACGGGCTACCCCATGCATGGCAGGCTGGACAATCAACCCGAGGCCAAGAAGCCCAAGGATGGGAAGCAGCAGTCGCGTCCCTTCCGGTAGAAGGATTGCTCCCAGCGCCGCAATGACAGCCACCTTGACAGACGCCATCGTGCGGCGGCGCAGATGTTCGTGGTCGTGGATCCGATACCCAGGATAGAGCGCGCTCGATGCATAGAGGATGATGGCCGCCAGCGCTGCGAGTGCGCAAGCACGCTCCAGCAGCATGTTCTCCGAACCGTATGGAAGAAACAGCAGAAGAAGAGAGTAGGCCATGAGATAGCTCGCGATGTCGCCGGCAACCAAGATTGACGACGTAGCAAGCCGAAGTGCCCTGCGTCTGAGTGGACCTGGTATATTCAGCCCTGACCGCTTGCCGACCTGATCGGCCCGCGTGGGGTTTGCGGGCGGGACAGAGTTTGCCGGACCCGTTCGCTTGGCGACATCGTTTGGGGTGATTGCCTTCGGCAGGTCGGATATCGACGCTAATAGGGACATGATGGCTCTACACCTTTACAGCTACTGCTTTTGGCGCGCTCGATCCAAAAACCTCGTCTTCGATTGGAAATTTCCGAAGTCCCAGTCTCTGGAATGCTGTCAGTGAGATGAAGGTCGGCACAACCAGCGCATAACGCCGCCACAGCCGTCGCGGCTCGCATAGAAGGCGGAACACCCATTCGAAGCCGCTTCTTTGAATGATCCTGGGAGCCTGTCGTTTCAGGCCGGCGTGGAAGTCGAAAGCCGCTCCGACCCCGATGAGCATCGATGCATCCAGGCGATCGCGCATGCGAGCCATCCAGAGTTCCTGCTTAGGGCTGCTAAGACCGACCCAAATGACATCCGCGCCGGCCCCATTGATCCGGTCCGCAATATCCGTCTCCTCTTGCAGCGTTAGCCTATGAAACGGGGGGGCGTAGGAGCCGACGATCTGCGCGTTCGGAAACTTCTTGAGAAGACGAGCCCTCAACTGTTTCAGCGTCTCGTCAGTTGCGCCGTAAAGGAAGTGGCGCAGGCCCTTGGAGCTGCCAGCCTCGAAGACAGAAAACATCAGATCAGGTCCATAGACCCTGTCGCTCTCCAAATGGCCGGCACGCTTCAACGCCCATACCAAGGGCATGCCGTCGGGAGTGACCAGGAACGCCCGGTTGTGTATCAAGCGCAGTTCGGGGTCATTTTGACATCTGACGATGCCGTGTGCGTCGCGAACGCACACATATCCCTTCCTCCCGTCTTCGATTGCCTTTTGAATGAGCCCGGTCGCGCTTTCGAGGTTGACTGCCGAAACGCGAACACCAAGGACATTCGTCCATTCTAGCGCGCCCCCTGGATGAAGAACTGAAGTTTGGCTGCCTGCTGGTTGTTTTCTCATGACCCACGCTTTCGCGACCGAAACCGTCAGCAGAATATCCCGGCAAACCGATTGTCTCCATACTTGCCGCTCCAGCTATTGGACGTAGAAAAGGCTTTGCGTTTACGTCTTATGCTGAGACGACGTACAATATTCGAAGTAAGTCCATGTACCCCATGGCTCATCATTTTGGTCCTTATGATGACCGCTGCCCTGAAATCACGTTGCAGCTCCGGCAAAGTTGCAGAAGATATTCTGCTTCGTGCGAGCAAAGCTGGTCAGGTTTTTGTCGTGATTGATGGTTCGACCGGCCGCCCTGACGGCGCCGAAGTCCTTTTCCAATCCGATGCGTGACTAAGAGGCTGACTCAAAAAAGACCTCAGCAATATCTGTATCTTGCGAGCCGTGTGAGCATGCGGATGTGGGCGATTTTGATCCATGCCTCGGCGGAGGCGATCGTTTTCTCCCAATCCTTGGCCAGTCTACGGCAACGACCGAGCCAAGCGAAGGTCCGTTCCACCACCCAGCGGCGCGGCAGGACGGTGAAGCCCTCGGCCTTATCGGAACGCTTGACGATTTCCATCGTCCACTGGCCGATCTTCGCCAGTCTCCCTTTCAGCTTGTCGCCCGCATAGCCGCCGTCGGCGAAGACATGCCGGAACCAGGGCCAGCGGTGGCGGATCGATTTCAGAAGGTCGGATGCCCCGTCGCGATCCTGAATGTCCGCGCCATGCACGATCAGACCGACCATCAGCCCCAGCGTGTCGACAATGATGTGGCGCTTGCGCCCCTTGATCTCAGCGCAAACGCAGTTTGTCGCTACTTGCCGGCGTCATAGCCCGAAATCCCGCCGCTTTCCGTGGTTTTCACGCTCTGGCTGTCGATCACGCCAGCAGACGGCGAGGCTTGCCGACCTTCCAGTTCGCGCATCTCCATCACTAGACGATGGTTGATCCGGCCCCATAAACCCGTTGCCCGCCATTCGTAGAAATAGGCCTGAACTGTCGTAAACGGTGGAAAGTCCTTTGGCAGCATTCGCCACTGACAACCCGTCGAAGCAATGTAAAGCAGCGCATTCACGACCTCGCGCAAATCCGTACTATGTGGCCTGCCCAAACGCCTTGGCTCAGGTAGGCAAGGCGAGATCAATCCCCATTCCCGGTCCGTCAGATCACTTGCATAGCGGCTCGCGCGCCGGGGCATATTGCCGACGGGTGAAATCAGTCCAACCCATGGTGGTCTCCGTTCGTCCTAAGCAAACAAACAGAATCACAAATGACTGATTTCACTCAACTCTTTTTCGGTCAGCCTCTAAGGCGGGAAGGTCGCACAACGATCGCTGCGGAGAGGCGGGGTTACGAGAATACCGCTCCGCTGATGATGAGAAGCCTGCCTCAGGCCACGAGACCTCAAACACTGTAATGCACTCATTTGTGTGGGGGTAGGCGGGGCAGCCCGGCGCGGATCGCCACGCTCATCTCGTCACTGCCCTCGCCTGCGGCGGTTACCACCAGGATGCACGTGATGGAGCGGTGTCAGAAGTTGCTATGGCTCCGCAATTAATCACCGCAGAAGACGTGGCAGTGCCCTTTTGCTACCGAGCCGGCGCGACTATGCTTCCGGTGTCCGCCCCGACCTTCTGAAGATCACTTAGACTGCCAAATTCTCCGAAGCGCATGACCCTGGGGGCTAGCCGGAAGCTTTTATTGGTGAGATTGCCGATGTAGCGGTTACGCGCGAACTGCACATATCCAGGCCCGTGATCAGGAGCGTGGACGTATGCCGCAAGCCCGTTGCTACTGTCGATCGACACGACATTGTTCTCGATACGATTTGGCTGGGCCCATGGTGGGTGCCAGCCTCTGCCGGTTCCGTCATCGACGCGAAAGGCCGCACCCGATCCGCCGGTGATCACGTTTCCCGTCACTAGGTTGCTCCAGCCGCCGTTGATGCCGATCGCCGATACGTTGCCCGAGAGCGAATTTCCTTCGATGCGGATCCCGCTCGCTTTCCCATCCGTGTAGATCGCCCAGCTGATGGGAGTGGGCCATTCGCTGGTATTTTCATATCCGGGAGGCCAGAACGTCCCGTCCGGCCTGTTCATGAGGTAGCCGGTCCCGGTCACGACATTGGAGCGGATGGTGCTGTTCAAGGAGTCGGCTTGCTCGCCCATCATCTTGATGGCGCCGCCATCGGCAGTCTGCTGGTTGGCGTTACGGACCACATTGCGCTCGATGACGGCGTCATAGACCGCGTCATTGGAGCCCCACAGTGAACCGCCGCTGATCCCGAACTGCGCCGTGTTTTCGATGAGGTTGTCGGCGATCCTGACATTGTCGGCAGCCTGGAACCATACCCCGGCTGTCTCGATGTAAATCTTTCCAATGTCATGGATGTGGTTTGAAAGGATTCTGGCACCGTCCGACTTGCCGAAGGTGCCATAATTCGTGCCGACGTAAATCCCGTTGCCAGCCACATTCGCTATCACATTGCCGGCGATCAACGCGTCCTTGCTTTCCGTCACATGGATCCCGACGCCGACATTCTCGATATTGTTGCCGAGGATTTTGACACCATCGGCGTGTTCGATCCGGATGGCGCCGAATCCTCTCGTTTCCGTATAAAATTTGCCGCTGCCTTCAGGTGCCCCATCTCTGATCTCGAGCCCCGATACGACCATCCCACTGGCCCCATCCAACTTCAGGAATGTCGGCAATACGCCAGCAACGACGACGGAATCGGGGAACGACTGATCGATTGGGATATAACGAAGCTGGCCCGCAGCAAGGTCGTGCCACCACTCTCCAGGCGCGTCGAGCAAACCCTTGGCGCCGGTAAGAAAGTAGCGGCTGCCTTCAGCGGTAAAGAAGTAACCTGTGCCTTTGGTATAGATGGTCCGGCCGGCCCCATCGATGGATACGACCGGAAGCGTATCATTGCCCCACTGGCTTCCGGGTTGATAGCCTCCAACGATATTGACGACCAGCCCGCTTGCATCCCCTACATCCGGAACATCGCCGGCGTGGAAACAAAAGCGCGTATTTCCTTCCCGCATATCGATTGCAGGTTCGCACTTGGCGGCGAATAACCACCCCTTGCGTGGGTCGCCATCAGCTGGAGCGTTGGGAAATCGTGCCCGAGTTTGCCGTATCCGATTGACGAAAAGGTCACCGACGCCTTGCTCCGGCGGCAATGTCAGCGGCGCCGTCCAGCTGCCATCGGACTGCCGCGCCCAGTTGCCCACGCGTGGCCCTCCATGCAAAACAGGCACTTCACTGCATCTTGCCGTGAGGATCAAACCGGTATCGCGGGCGTCAAAGGTAATCGGCTGGGTAAGGTAGTAATCGCCTTCACCAAGCGCAATTATATTGGGACCTCCCTTCTCGCGGGCAGCATCGCGGGCTCGTTCGATGCTGGCGAAAGGGCCATCGTCCCCCTGCTGATTTGCGGTCGGAAGCAGGCCGCTCCAACTGTCTTTTCCATCGGGAGAAACGTAGAATATCGTCCGGGCCGCGGTGCTGCTGCTCAACGCGTCGCGTAAAGAAGTCGCCTTCAATTTGGCTGCCGAAGTAGCGGAAGCTTCCGCGCAGGTCGCTTCCCGGACGAGTATCTGCAGGCTCTCGGGCGCATGCCCCTCTGTTCCGGCTGGAGCCGGATTGCCGGGCTGCGCAAAGAGCATGACAGGCAAGATGCTCAAGATCAGTCGAACACGCCGCCTCATGATGTCTGCCACCCCCTCATAAGGCCACGCGGGACGGCTGCCAAGCTGGCGCATGGCTGATCGAAACGACGGGCGCGTACAGCGAAAACATGATGATGGCTGTGGTGAACAGGATGAAGATGGCGTCATTCTGAACGAAAAAAATACTCTCGGTCAGATTCATCACCAGGATCATGATCGTCAGGACATTGAGCCAGAGCCACCCGTACTGCGCATCATGACAATGGAGCATCGCGCCCTGGCGGATTGCATGGGGAAGCATCAGAGCAAACGGGATCATTCCCACGACTCCGAAGCTCAACAAGATATCGCGATATCCATTATGCGCGTGGGGCGCGGCCCATCCGATCTTCGCCCACATGTGCATCGCTTCGGGGTTCGCGGTTGTCCAGAAAGCCTGGTAACCGTACCCAAGCATCCAACTATCGGATATTTCGCGATCAACCAGCTCCCACAACGGCACCCGGCCCGTCAAGGTCGCGTCCTTGCCAAGCGCCTCAAGAGCCGGAACCAGGAATTCGTGAAGCGAAATCAGAATGCCGACAGACAGCTGAAGGAAAAACAGGACGATGACGATACGGCCAATACTGCTGCTTCTTTGCAGGAGGGAATAAAAGCCCATCAGGCAAAACGCGACGGACGTTGCAATGATTGCGGTCATCGATCCGGAGCTCGCAAGGCAGATGATACCCGCGGCCAACAAGACGAACGCGGTTCGCCGCAGGCCGAACGTCCCGTCGATCAGCACGGCGGTCGCCACCAAGATCATCAGCGCCGCGTACCAGCCCAGCACGTTCTTGTGAATGAAGGCGCCCCGCATCGCACCATCCGGCATAGTGGCAAGGGCTGGTAACACCACAGAGATGATCAAACTGAGGACGATACAGGCTCCCAGGGTCACAAATAACAGGAACAGCAGCTGCCTTGGCGTGAAGCGGATCGCCAGGACGTAGGAAAGAAGCACGCAAAACAAGAGACCGATTGCGCGCCTAAGGGTCGTTGAAGGTCCGATCGACCACAACGTCGACAAAAACGGCAAGGCAAGGATCAGGGGAACCATCAGATTTCGCCTGAGCGCCGTTAGAAACTGCGGAAAATTGCGTATCAGGATCACGGCTGTAAATACATATACAGGAATGCAAGGCAGACGCAGTATAGATCTGGCAGATTCGCTGAGCGCTCCGTCCGCATCTGCCAAGATCAGCGGCAGAAGGGCGCCTGCTTGAAAAAAAAGGGATATGCCGGCGCCCCAGCATTCTATGACCCGCCAACTGATGGTTGGCCCGCTGGCAGTTCTGAGGCTATCTACTCTCATTATCCGTCCCGACTGATTTGAACAGACAAGCGGCTGTTGATCGCGACAGATCAAAAACAGGTGTCGCCTTCGTGGCGCGCGCTGCTCTCAAGCAATCATCCGGCCATATCAGCAGTCAACCTGTCCTAGGGAGGGGCGGGCTACGCCTAATGCACCCTCGCTCCACCCAAAGGCGATGTTGCGGTTAAGCTCCGAGCTTGCATCTACCCCAAAGGCGGGTCGTCATGCGCGCATGATTGCCCTTAAGAGCAGATGTTGCGCATGTCCGTTCACCGGTACCGTGGCGATGAATGTCCCGTGAATCGCGGCGGATAGAGCGCGTTCCAAAGGGACTGAGGCAACAATTCTGGCAGAGGCTGTCTCTGCAGTCGAAGCCTGGAAGGTTAGGATTGCTATGTTCCTGCGTCATGATCCTAGTTCTCTATGCAACACGACGGGCGCTCCACTCGTCGTGACGTTGGCAGCGGCGATCTTATCGGCTCTGCGCGAGATGCGGTTCTGCCGACACCCTATTTTGAATATCACCATTACCGATGCTCCAAACCGCAATGGCTGCGGAAAGGCCGGCCTCTCAAGCAACGTTGCGCTGCACAGCGGTGCATCGTGGCAACCCGCCTGAGAGCGCGTCATGGAGCGGCCGGCCCTCAGTGTCCTCATCAATAATTACAACTACGCTCGCTTTGTCGGGCGGGCTATAGACAGCGTGTTGAGCCAAGACGCACGCAATGTCGAGATAATCGTCGTCGATGACGGCTCGACCGACCAGTCGCGGTCTGTTCTGCAGGCGTATGACAGCCGCGTAAAGGTGATCCTTCAGGAGAACGCAGGACAGGCGGCTGCGATCAATACCGCGGTCGGATCAAGCATGGGTGAGATCCTATGCTTTCTGGATGCCGATGACTGGTGGGCACCGGGCAAGTTGTCGGCGACGGCTGCAGCGTTCCGTGCCAATCCTCAAGCATCACTCGTCTATCATCGACTGCAGCCAACGCTTGTCGATGGCACGCCGAAGTCCAAGCCGATCCCTCGAACCCTGTGTTCGGGCTCTTTGTCGTCGCTCCTCGCCAGATCGGCCGGTTGGTGGCCTTTTCCTATGACGTCAGCCGTCGCGGTACGGCGCAGCGCATGGGATGCTGCGGGCAGCATTCCACACGAGTTCCGGATATCGGCCGATGCCTGGCTCGTGGGGATCTACCCGTTTCTGGGGGACGTGATTGCCATGCCGGATTCCCTTGGATTCTACCGCATCCACAATAACAACTGGTATCGCTCGACTGAAGATGCCTCTACGCTAAGGAGGCGGATGACGCATTGGCAGCATACCGTCGAAGCAACGAACCTGTTTCTCTCAGCCCACGAACTACCGGCAAGACTACATCTGAGGGATCACTATCCCTATCGCGTCGCGTCGGCAAAGCTGAAGGGCGCCGATGCGCTCACTCGGTTCAAGCTTGCCATCGAAGGACTCTTCTTTGCCGGCGAGCCGAACCTGCTCAGGCGGACGCGGGACAGCTTGCGCTCGGCGCGCGACCTGTCACGGCTCGGCCTGGACGTCGGCCTGCCGGGGGTCGCGAAATGAAGGCGCTGTTGCTCGTTTCCGAACTGGAAGACTATACCATCTCCTTCGCCAGCGGCGTTGCCCAGCACCTCGATGTCGTGCTTGCCGTGCCTCGCCGGCGCTATGCGCATCTCGCCGCTTCCTTCGACCCGGCCGTCGATCTGCACCTTCTGGACTGGCCGAGACACCGTTCTCTCTCCAATCCGTGGTTTCTATATCAGCTTACCCGTCTGATCCGGCACGAACAGCCGAACCTTATTCATCTCCTCAGCAATTCTACGCTTTGGCTGAACTTCGCCGTGCCGTTCTGGCGCCCGATCCCGCTTGTGACGACGGTCCATGACGTCGAAACCCACCCGGGCGACTCCGACACGCGCACATTGCCAGGTTGGGCGCCCGAACTGATGGTGAAGCAATCCGGACACCTTGTCGTTCATGGCGAAGGACTGAAGCGGATGGTCCTCGACCGATATGCAAAATCGCCGGACTGCGTCCATGTTCTGTCCCATCCCTCCATCCTTCGCTATGCCGAGCTCGCCCGGCGACAGAAGATGGCGCCGCGCGGAGCGGATGGAACGATACGCGTCCTGCTGTTCGGACGGATATTTGCCTATAAGGGTCTGGAGCATCTGGTCCGGGCTGAAGCGATGCTCAAGGACGCGCTTCCCAACCTGCGCGTCACGGTCGCGGGCCGCGGCGACAATCCGGCGATATTCCTACCGCTTATGGGGGATGCCGACCGCTATGATATTCGCAATCGTTTTATCGAGGATGCCGAGGTCGCTCAGCTTTTCCTGGACACCGACATCGTCGTCCTTCCCTATACAGAAGCATCCCAAAGCGGCGTGCTCAACCTGGCCGCCGCATTTGGCAAACCGGTCATTGTTACCGACGTCGGTGAGTTGCGCGATACCGTTGAGCCCAACGGACTGGGGATGGTGGTCCCTCCCGGAGATGCCAAAGAGCTCGCGGCTGCGATCAGGACATTGGCAGACAACGGCGAGCTCAGAAACAGGTTCGGTGCCAATGCGCTCGATTGGGCCAAGGGACCAAATTCGCCTGAACGGGTCGGCGGCCAGGCCGCGGCAGTTTATCGGGAGGTGGTCGGATCATGCTGATGGAAGTCCTCACAGACAGGGGCCGGCCGGCGACACGCAGCGCGGCGAGCGTACGCCACTATCTTCCGGGCGGATGCGAGAACGGCGGCGGCATCGGCAGGCTCGTCGGCTATATAACAGAGACGGCGAAAGAGACCGGCACCAAGCATTTAGTTACCGATACAAGAGGGGCTCAGTGGTCCAAGTTGACGTCACCGGCGCGACTGGTCGGTGCCATCCTGACGATGGCAAAGGACCGAATCGTTGCGCCTGACCGCATTCACCATATCCATATCGCCGGCCGCGGCAGCACTTCTCGCAAGCTGATCCTGACCGAGGCTGCCCGTCTGCTGGGGTGTTGCCACATATTGCACCTTCACGACTACGATTACGCCGGCGACTTCGCCCAACGCTCGCCGGGCCAACAACGGCTCATACGTCGGATGTTTCAGAACGCCGACCGTGTCGTGGCGCTGGGCGAGCGCGATCGAGCGACGCTGACGACCCTTCTGGGTGTTGACGAGCGCCGCGCGGTCGTTGCCCACAATTGCGTCCCCGATCCCGGGGCGCACAATATTCGCGACGGCGAGACACCGTTGATCGTATTCCTCGGCCGGTTGAGCGAACGCAAGGGTGTCACGGAGCTTCTGTCCGCCCTGAGCCACCCGCTTATGAAAGAACTCCGGTGGCGGGCCGTAGTGGCCGGCGATGGTCCTGTCGAGCATTATCGCCGTCTGGCCGACGCCATGGGGCTTTCCGATCGGGTCGAGATGCCCGGCTGGCTTGACGCCGGCGGGGCGCGAGCCTTGTGTGCGCGCGCAGATATTCTGGTCTTGCCGTCGCACGCCGAAGGGCTGGCGATGGCCGTGCTCGAAGGACTGTCCCATGGGCTCGCCGTCGTCACCACGCGGGTTGGGGCGCATGACGAAGTCATTACCGATGGCGAGACCGGGATCTTCGTGCCGGTGGGAGACCAGAACTACCTGGCCGCAGCTTTGGCAAAACTGGTGTCCGACCGGGAATTTTGCGTCCGCCTCGCCGTCCAGGGGCGCGCACATTATCTCAACCACTTCAGCATGTTGGCCTATATGCGGTCTCTCCAAAAACTTTACCGAACCGTGTCCGCGAAACCTCAAGCATGGGTTGACGCACGATGACGATTTCCACTGTCCCGCCGGACCGCAACCTTCCGATCTCGTCGATGCGATATGATCCTCGCGCTCAGGTAGAGACCAAGGCGGACAACCTGGACCTCGCATCCGCCTTTCGCATGCTGCGGCGAAGAATGGTGATGATCATCGCGATAACCTTGCTGTTGATGGTGCCTGCGGCGATCATGATCTCTGGGATGAAGCCTGTCTATCAGGCCTGGGCCAGGTTGATCATCCACCAGCCTCTCGCAAAATCACTTGGTGTGGAGGATAGCAGCAGCGGTGATCTGCTTGACGCCAAATCGGAGACGGAGCGGCTTCTATCCAGAAGTATTGCAGAGCGGGTCGTGCGCGAATTGCGGCTTAACCTTCGGCCGGAATTCAATCCAGCGCTGAGGGAGGTCTCATTCTCTGAGAGCATCCGGGCAAAATTGCGCGGCCTGTTCGATCCGCGAAAACCCGCCGAGCCGGTACGCGACGGCATCGACGCCGTCATCCCGGAATTCTATAGGGCGCTCGGCGTCTGGCACGAAGACAAGAGTGACGTTGTCCAGGTCAGCTTCACGACGAATGACCCTCAACTCGCCGCCGCGGTTCCGAACCGCGCCATCAGCATCTACCTCGATGAGCGGAAGGCCATTGTCCGCAGCCGTCTGGAATCAGCGGAAAAATGGATCTTGCAGCGCATCTCCGAACAAAAGGCTCGGGCGGATATTGCTCGCGAGGCTGCCCGAAACTATCAAGAATCGATGGACGTCGTCTCGAAAGAGGACGCTCAGGATGAGCGGCTGAAATCACTTATAGATCTCACCGGCCGCGAAGGGAAAATTGAGGAAACCCGGGTTGAGGTCAAAGCGGTGATATCGACACTTGAGGCAGCTGATAGCGCTTCGGTCGCTGTGCAGAACATCGCCCTCCCGGACGACATTGCCAGAAAGCAACGTGATCTTCACGCACAGGAAGAAGATCTTGCCCGTCTGCTTGAACTATACGACAGCAATGCCGAGGCCGTCGTGGATTTGCGCGGGAAGATCGAAAACTCCCGCGCCGATCTTAGCCTAGCGACCAAGCAATATCTCCAAACGATGCGCGCCAAGCTCGCCGCACTTGATCATGAGGCTGCCGCAGTCCAATCGATCTTGGATGAAGCCCATGAAAAACGCACACGCGACGCCCTGGTTCAGGCGGAATTGACGCGACTGCAGCGGATCGCCGACAAGGAGCAAACGGCGCTCGACAAGCTTGAGGACCAGCGGCGTGACCTCGCCGACAAGGCCAAGCTCCCCGGGGCGGAATTGGAAGTCTTATCACCGGCTTCAGTGCCGCTCGGACCGCAGGGACGTGGGCGGCTTTTCTATCTGGTGAGCGCCCTTCTTGCTGCAATCTCGGCGGCCGTAACGGCTGCTTTCGTAATGGAAATGTGGGACCGGTCTGTCCGGAGTTTCGACCAAATAGCTGGAATGGCCCGCACGATACCGGCTGGGCTTATCCCACGGCTGGCGCGGAAGGAAAATCCGAAGACGATATTCGGACACGTGCAGGTCCCGATGTTCGACGAAGCAATTCGCACCGTGATCCTGACACTCAAACAGTCCAATGGGGGTAAGCTGCCGAACAGTATCGTCGTTACCTCGGCTCACAGCGGAGAAGGCAAGTCGCTTATCGCGAGATCGCTGGCGATCGAACTCGCCGCAGCAGCAATTCCGGTGCTGCTGGTCGACGGCGACCTTCGACGGGGAGAACTCGAGTCGTTTTTTAAGTCGGGGCTACGGCAGGGATTGAACGAATTCCTGAATGGCCACGCCGATATCCGCGACATCGTCGACCACCACCCAAGCGGTATCGACTTCATTCCATCTGGCAAGTTCAGTCTTCAGCGGCGCGTCCGTTCGAATGGCCTCGCGGAAATCATCGACATGGCCGGCTCCGCCGGTCGGATTGTCATCTTCGATAGCGCACCTGTGCTCGCCTCGACAGACACCGTACTCTTGACTGCGCTCGCGGAAAAAACACTGGCAGTTGTCAGATGGGGAAAGACCAGCCGTCGCGCGGTCGAGTTCGGCCTGCAACAAATGAAAAGCCCGCGAAATTCGGAAATCGTTGTCGCAATCAATAGTGTAGATCCTGAAAAGCACGCGCTGTATAATTTCAGCGACTCAGAGCTATTCTCCAGATCTCTTATGAAATACTACAATTTCAAAGAATGATACGTCGCATCTAATCGTTCATTTTCTATGAACTAAAGGAAACAATAGAGCAACATCTGCTTCTGCATTTGTATTCGAGTTGGAGAGCAATCATGGATACGGGAATGAAAAAGAACCGAAAAGTTGCGCTGATTACGGGCATAACAGGGCAGGACGGTGCGTATTTGGCCGAAATGCTGCTGGACAAGGGCTATATCGTTCACGGCCTCAAACGACGCTCGTCGTCCTTCAACACCAGCCGCATCGAGCATCTGTACGAAGATCCCCATGTCGAGAATCCCCGCTTCATTTTGCACTTCGGGGACATGACAGATTCAACCAATCTCATCCGCGTCATCCAGGAAACGCAGCCGGACGAAATCTATAATCTCGCCGCACAGAGCCACGTCCAAGTTTCGTTCGAGACACCGGAATATACTGCGAACGCCGATGGAACCGGTACCTTGCGGCTGCTTGAAGCAATTCGCCTGCTGGGGCTGACCAAGAAGACGCGCTTCTACCAGGCGTCCACCTCAGAGCTCTACGGCAAGGTCCAGGAAGTTCCGCAGAGCGAAACGACGCCTTTCTACCCTCGATCACCCTACGCCGCGGCAAAGCTCTATGCCTATTGGATTGTGGTCAATTATCGCGAGGCCTATGGCATGCATGCCTCGAACGGGATTTTGTTCAATCACGAAAGCCCGATCCGTGGCGAAACATTCGTGACGCGTAAAATCACCCGGGCGGCGGCGGCGATCCATCTTGGATTGCAGGACAGGCTTTATCTCGGCAATTTGGATGCCAAACGCGACTGGGGACATGCACGAGAATATGTCCGGGGCATGTGGCTGATGCTGCAACAGGACGAACCGGGGGATTATGTTCTGGCGACCGGTGAAACGCACTCGGTTCGTTCCTTTGTGGACAAGGCCTTCGCCAAGGTGGGCATGCCGATTGATTGGCGTGGGAGCGGAGTTGAGGAAAAGGGATACGACAAGACATCCGGTCAGTGTGTGGTAGAGATCGATCCAGCCTACTTCCGCCCGACTGAAGTTGATCTTCTGATTGGAGATCCAACGAAGGCGCACACGAAGCTTGGCTGGAAACATGAGACCAGTCTTGATCAGCTAGTCGCGGAGATGGTTCGCGAGGATCTGAAAGTCATGGCACGAAACGTTCCGTCGGTCGGAGTGACGAAAGGCTTTGCCTATGCCTGAGTGATCGGCAGCCTTACCTGAAGACGGTCCATGTCGCGGCCGCCGCAGTCGGCTGGTCCCCCAAGACAGGTCTGACGGACGTGATCTCCGCGCGTACATAATGGTTTGACGCGGCGATGCGATAATGCGCTGGAGGCTCGGACCACGATCGAAGGGAACGAAATCCAGGCGCTCAGGTTAGGTCCAAAGGAAATGCCGCCTCCAAGCCCTGGCGGTGACCCGAGGAGCACATCGTGAATGTTGTCAGTTTCCCCCGCCTGCCAGAGCGCCGCGATAATCCCGACCAGGCTTTCGTAAGCACCGATGCCAATGCACTGCGGCTCTACCGATTTGCTCTGCAATATGAAATGGACGGCAAGCGGTGGGCGACCGAAATCTGGGCCTACTCATCCCAGGATGCCGAGGACCGCGTCGCCGCGATGCGACGATCGCTGGTGATCTGCGGTCAGCTCTATGCCGAGGTAGACACCGACGCTCCATCGGAAGGCTAAACGTCCGCGACGCGGCGATACCGCTCGAGAAGTTTCCATTCATGCAAGGCCGGCGACTATGCCCGTAACCTAGGTCACTTCAAATCGAAAGGTTACACGGTCGAAGTCGAGAATGAGCGCCGGCTTGGAAAGGTGCTGGAGGGCAATCACCTCGATCGCCGCGTCGCGGGCGCTCAGCTTCGTTCGACGAATTTGTTGAAGCGGCTTGTCTTTCCATCCTTGGTCTCATCCTGGTAGAGAAAGGCAAGTTTGCTTTCGTCGAAGATTCTGAAAAACTCGTCCCAGCCTATCTCGTCGAATTCTTCTTCCTTTTCTCCGAAATCGATGCGCAGGACGCCGCCTTTGCCGCCGGTCCGGATGGCCGCCGGCCTGCCCTTCCTCTCCTCCGCCCATTTGCGAATTTTTTCGTGGTCCGTCGTTGTCTCGGAACTGCTCATTGAAAACCTCCATCTGTTGTCTCTTATGGCGCAAACCGGACCGCAGCAGTCACAGCAGCGGTTGCCGTTGCTTCCACTCGCGGTACGGGGCGAGCAGTCGACCGGGATAGCGCCGCTCGATCTCGCTTTCGGCCAAAGCAATGCGCGAGAAAATCTCTTCTGCCGCCTCGCCCTCCTCGGCCGCGTTGCTCGCTTTTTCCAGCTCGTTCATCGTCCCGAACAGCTCGTCATCCGTCACTGTCTCCAGGCGGGAAGCGAAATCTTCGACCGGTTCGTCGACAAGGGAATTGGTGGACATGGGCGCCTCTTGCTGATGCCTCTCCAACTTCGCTCCCCGCACTAAGTTCCGCTGCTGCACCGCGCAAATTGACCGCCAGGATCCCGCTTTAGCCAGCGCCGCACTCGGATCATCAAATGATCGGCAATCCCCTGGAGAGCGTCGGGACATTCGGTACCACCTTCAGCGGGGTAGGAAATCAATGCCCTGAGCGCTGCTGTGCGTGCGGAAAGAGTGGCGGTAAGCGATCCGACGTTATCGGTGCCCTTTTTCGGAACAACCACCTGCTTTCGGCTGTTTTCTCCACGAGTGGAGGTGATCCCATGGACATGAACCGCTTGCGAGACCACATGGTGGAACACCATGTCGTGCGCCGCGGCATCCGCGATGAAAATGTCACCAGGGCGATGCGCGTAGTGCCGCGCGAAAAATTCGTCGATCCGGGTTTTGAGGAATTCGCCTATGAGGACGCCCCTTTGTCGATCGGCGAGGGTCAGACGATCTCGCAGCCATTCATCGTCGCTTTGATGATCGAGAAGGCAGATCTGAACGCGGGCGATAAAGTTCTCGAGGTCGGAACCGGTTCCGGCTACGCCTCGGCCCTCATCAGCCGGATCGTCAGGCACGTCTATTCCATCGAACGCCATGAGCGGCTGGCGCTTCAAGCGAGAGACCGGTTTGAAAAGCTGGGGTACGGCAATATTGACGTCCGGGTGGGCGATGGCAGCAAGGGCTGGGCGAAAGCCGCTCCCTTCGATGCGATTATCGTTTCCGCTGGCGCACCCGAGGTGCCGACCGCCTTGAAGGAGCAGCTGGATCTCGGTGGGCGGCTCATCATCCCGGTCGGGCGCAGCGACGGACAGCGCCTGAAACGCATTACGCGCACGGGGGCATCCACCTTCGAGGAGGAAGATCTGGGCGGCGTCCTTTTTGTCCCGCTGATCGGCGAGGATGCCTGGACTGCCGCCCATCCGATGTATACGGCGACAGCCCCATCTTTGCGCACAGAGGAAACATCCGGCAAGCTGATCTCGGCCGCGGCGGAAGAATTCTCGTCGATCGACGAGCAGAGCTTTGCCGCCCTTTTTGATCGTTTTGCCGACAGCCGCATCGTTTTGCTTGGCGAATCCACCCATGGCACCGCCGAATTTTATGAGACGCGGGCTGCCATCAGCCGGCATCTGATCGGCCATCACGGGTTCAACGTCATTGCAGTCGAAGCGGATTGGCCGGACGCGGCCGCCATTGACCATTGGATAAATGGTCAGGCACCGGGAGACGGCCAGCCGTTCGACCGCTTTCCCAAGTGGATGTGGCGGAACCTGGAGTTTTCGCGGCTCGTCGGCTGGATGAAGGAGGAGAACGAACGGCGCAAAGCGTCGCACAAGGATCCGGTCCGGTTTTACGGCCTGGATCTTTTCAACATGTCCGAGTCGATCCGCTCCGTGCTCGATTATCTCGAAACGGTCAGCCCGGATAGCGCCAAAATTGCCAGAGAGCGCTACGGCTGCCTCAGTCCCTGGCAGAGCAATCCCGCGACCTATGGTCGGGCCGTTCTCACCGAAGCCTATCGATCATGCGAGGATGCGGTGCTGAAGCAATGCACGGAGCTTTTGACGCGATCGCTGGATGACGCGACCTCGGAGAACGATGATTTCGTAAACGCCGTCCAGTCCGCAAGACTGCTCGCCGCTGCCGAACGATATTATCGAATCATGTATTACGGCGGTGCCCAAGCCTGGAACTTGCGTGACACCTATATGGCCGACACCGTCGAGCATCTGCTCGACTATCATGGACCGGCGGCAAGGATCATCATATGGGCTCACAACTCCCATATCGGCGACGCCCGCTACACGGATATGGCAACCGCGCGCGACGAACTGAGCCTCGGTCAGCTTTGCCGGCAGCGCTTCGACGGGATGACAAGCCTCATCGGGCTGGGGACACATTGCGGCACGGTGATCGCCGCTGACGATTGGGACGGGCAGGCGGAGAAGAAGCGGATGAACCCGTCGCTCCCGGAGAGCTGCGAGCGTTTATGTCACGACGCCGCAAAGCCACGATTTCTTCTCGACCTCAGGGCCGATGAGGAATTGCACGCAAGTCTGGTCGAACAGCGGCTTCAGCGCTTCATAGGGGTGATCTACAGGCCGGAAACCGAACGGCTGAGCCACTACATGTCGGCATCACTATCGCGGCAATACGACGCCTTCGTCTGGTTCGATGAAACGCACGCACTTTCGCCACTCATCGCTCGGCAGTCCGGGACGGGCGAAGAGGAAACCTTCCCCTTCGGCTTCTAGAGCGAGCCGGAACCGATCGAGGCGATAAGGTGTCAGCGCCCCAGGAGATCCATGTGAAGCATTTTGTTATCGCTCCACTCGGAGGCGCCGCGAAAATCCGGATCCGTACGATACCGAATGAGGAGGCGGCCGATATGCCTGAATATGTCAGCCATTCCGCGGGCCCTGTCCCGGGTCGCTGATTGTCAAGCTCTGTCGATCAGGAGACCAGACCAGGGCTATGTTCGCAAGGTCGCAGACATGGACCGGCACGATACGATCTTTCCCGGCGACGAAATGGAACCTGAAGCTGCCTTCAAACCGGCTGAAACCCATCGCGACACCAGCGACGCGGCGATCTCGCCATTGCACCGTTCGGAGCAAGCCCGCTCCGGATGCCCCTTCAGAAGGACAGATCGAGCACCCTGCCCTCGAACAGACGGTCACGGGAACCTTCGAGATGCGCCTTCATCAGCCTTTGCGCATCATCGGCGCGACCATCTGCGATCGCCTTGTAGATGGCGTTATGCTCCTCGTAGACCTGTTCCAGCCCCTGGCGAGGGCCGAGCAGGGAGAGGCCGTGCAGATGCATGCCGACGGCTATATGGGCTTTGAGCGCATCGATCGAGGCGGTGTAATAATGGTTGTTGGCAGCCTCGGTCACGGCGCGATGGAAGATGAAATCGGCATCGGTGCGGTGAAGCTGGTGGCTGGTCGCCTCGCGCAGATCAGCAAGAGCATTGGCAATCTTCTGGATCGCCTGTTCATTGCGGCGCTTGGCGGCGAAATAGGCGGCGGCCGGCTCGATGGTCAAGCGGAATTCGTAGCAGCGCTGGATATCGGCAATGGTCTTGACAGGCGAATAGGCAAGCTGGGCTGTCGGCGACCCATGCGCGCTGACGAAGGTGCCGGCCCCCTGGCGGGCATAGACGATGCCCTGGTCGCGCAGCCGCGCCAGCGCATCGCGGACGATCGGCCGAGAAACACCGAGCATCGATGCAAGTTCATGTTCACCGGGAAGGCGAGAATCCGGCGGATAGTTCCCGCCGCGGATCCGTTCGAGCAGCTGGTCGAAGACGCGATCGACCAGCTTGACGGCCTTGCCGCGTTCGCGCTTGCCCGGCGGGCCGGCTTCCGCGTTCAAAGATTCGCCATTCGCTTCAGTCACGTCATTCTCCTCGACGGTATCTTACTATGCCCGCCTGATTCCGAGGAACCAGTCTTAGCAAACTATCAGGCTTGCCGAAGCCCCCCGACTTGACGGCACACCGAAAAGGCCGCCCGTCGGCTGCCGCGACATCGAACCAGGGAATACCCGCTTCGATTTCGCCCTTCGGTGTGAGCACCTTGACGCCAAGCGCACGGAGGATTGCCAGCGCCGTATCGCCGCCGCCGACCATCAGCATATCGGGCCTCGTATCGTCGATCACCCTTTTGACGCCCGCCGCAAATTCATCGGCGACGAGCGCTGCATCGGCCGTCATGTCGCCGGTGCAGCGCAGAAGCACCGGCAGCGCTAGGCCCTCTCCGCATTCGATCTGCCCCATCGGCGCGCCCACCACCATACGCAAGGCGCCGGAGGCTTCGAGCCGGTTCATCTGGGCGGCAGTGATCGGATCGCGCGAACCGAAGGCAAACAGCGTGCGCGGGGTCGCAACAAATTCCGTCACTGGCCGCCGTCCCGTTTCGCCGAGCCGTCGGGCGAATGCCGCACCGAGGCCGCGCGCGCCGACGGCGAGCGTCGTCACCCAGACATGACCCGCGACGATCTGATCGAGGTCGGCATCGTCCTCGGCATCGGCAATGACGATATTGTCCGCGCGGCTCTCGAACAGATCGGCGATCGGCAGCGGCTTGTTGACGCCGCGGCCGACGACACAGCCGCGGTAGGTCAGGCGCGCCTGATCGGGAATGGCAGGCGCCACCAGGATATTCTTCAGACCAAGCGCATCCGCAAGTGCCAGGCTTTCCGCCGCGACATTGCCCTTCAGCCGTGAGTCGATCTTCTTCATGACGACGGCAGGCTTCACCTCGCGAAATATCCCGGCCGCCGACCGGACCCTTTCGGCGGCTTCATGCCCGCTCAGTGCGCGCGAGGCGGTATTGACGACAACGATATTGCAGCCGGTGGCGATCGCATCCTGCACCGCTCCGACTTCGACGGCGACGGCGACCGAGAGGCCGGCCGCAACGAAGGGGGTGCCGGTATCCAGCGCGCCAGTCAGATCGTCGGCAATGATCGCAGCATTCAGCGTCATGCGATTTGCTCCGTATTGACGGCGTGGCACGCAACGAGATGGCCGGGTCTGGCTTCCTTCCAGGCGGGGATTACCTTGCTGCAGACATCCATGGCGATTGGGCAGCGCGTGTGGAAACGGCAGCCCGAAGGCGGGTTCAGCGGGCTTGGCACATCGCCCTGCAGGATCTGGCGCTGGCGGGTGCGCTCCAGTTCCGGATCGGTCTCCGGAACGGCCGACAGCAGCGCCTTCGTATAGGGATGCAGCGGATTGTCGAAAAGCTCCTCGCGGGTTGCAAGCTCGGCGAGCCGCCCGAGATACATGACGCCGACGCGGGTGCTGATATGGCGCACGACGGCCAGATCATGGGCGATGAAGAGATAGGTCAGCCCGTATTTTTCCTGCAGATCAAGCAGGAGGTTGATGATCTGCGCCTGGATCGACACATCGAGTGCGGAGATCGCCTCGTCGCAGACGATGAATTTCGGCTGGCAGGCGAGTGCTCGGGCGATGACGACGCGCTGGCGCTGGCCGCCGGAAAGCTCGTGCGGGTAACGCTGGGCAAAGCGTGTCGACAGGCCGACATCGGTGAGCAGCGCCGCCACCCGCTCCTTCAGCTCGGCCTTGGTGCAGAGCTTATGAAAGAGGATCGGCTCGCCGATCGCCTCGCCCACCGTCATGCGCGGATTGAGCGTCGAATAGGGATCCTGGAAGACGATCTGCAGGTCGCGGCGGAAGGGCCGCATCTGCTTTTCATCGAGCGTAGCAAGGTCCTGGCCCTTGTAGACGACCTTGCCGCTGGTCGCCTTGTGGAGGTTGAGGATGGTGAAACCGGTCGTCGACTTGCCGCAGCCGGATTCGCCGACAAGGCTCAGCGTCTCGCCTTCCATGATGTCGAGATCGACATTGTCGAGTGCATAGACGGTGGCCGAACGCTCACCGAAAGCGCCGAGCTTGACGTGGAAATGCTTGACCAGGTTTTCGACCTTGAGCAGCGGTTGAGCAGCCATCACGCGGCCTCCTGCATTCTCTGGACGACGAAACAGGCGGCGCGGTGATTGCTGCTGCCGCTCAAGGGTTCGAGCCGTGGCACCTTCTCGTGACAGATCGCCTCCACGAGCGGGCAGCGCGGCGCAAAGGGGCAGCCCTTCGGGCGGCGCCCCGGCTCCGGCGGCGTGCCGCCGATCGAGGAGAGCCGGCTTGCCGGCGGGTCTGACAGCTTCGGGATCGAGGAGAGCAGGCCGCGCGTATAGGGATGGCTCGGGCGGGCATAGAGCTCGTCGACCGGCGCATCCTCGACAACCGTGCCGGCATAGAGCACTGCGACGCGATCGACGAGGCCGGCGATCAGCGCCAGGTCATGGGTGATCCATACGACCGACATGCCGAGCTTGGCGCGCAGATCCTTTACCAGATCGACGATCTGGGCCTGGATGGTGACGTCGAGCGCCGTCGTCGGTTCGTCGGCGATCAGGAGCTTGGGATTGCAGGCAAGGCCGATCGCAATCATCACGCGCTGACGCATGCCGCCGGAAAGCTCGTGCGGAAAGGCCTGGAGGCGCTCTTCGGGGCCGGGAATGCCGACGAGGCGCAGGAGTTCGACAGCGCGGGCGCGGGCTTGTGCCTTCTTCATGCCGCGGTGATAGATCAGCGGTTCGCAGATCTGGTCGCCGACGCGCATGACCGGATTGAGCGAGGTCATCGGGTCCTGGAAGACGAAGCCGATGTCGCCGCCGCGCACCTTGCGCAGCTCGGCATTCGACATGGTCTGCAGGTCGCGGCCGGCGAAGGTGGCCGTTCCCTTGGCGACCTTGATCTTGTTCGGCAGAAGCCGCATCAGGCTCAGCATGGTGAGGCTTTTGCCGCAACCGGATTCGCCGACGATACCGAGCGTCTCGCCCTTGTCGACATGCAGGTCGATGCCGTCGACGACCACCGCCGGGCCGTTGCGGCCGTCGATCTCGACGGTAAGCCCCCTGACATCGAGCAGGCGTTCTCTGTTTTGCGTGTCCATCATTTGCTGCCCCGCGGATTGAGCGCATCGTTAAGGCCGTCACCAAGGAAGCTGAAGGCAACCGAGGCAAGGCCGAGCACGGCCGCCGGAGCGGCGAGAAGATGCGGATAATGCTGCCAGACGCGGAGGCCGTCCGAGATCATGTTGCCCCAGCTCGGTGTCGGCGGGTTGACCCCGACGCCGAGGAAGCTGAAGGCGCTTTCCAGCACCATCGCCGTGCCGAGACCGGCGCTGACCGAGACGATCAGCGGCCCTAGTGCATTCGGGACGACATAACGCTTGATGATGATCCAGTTTGACAGGCCGAGCGCCTGAGCGGCGGTGATATAGGGCCGGCTGCGGATCGACAGCACCTGGGCGCGCACCAGGCGGGCATAGGGCGGCCAGGAGATCAGCGCCATCGACCCGAAGACGAGGATGAAATCCACCCATATCGTCTGACGGTAGAAGGGATTGAGGGTTTCGAGGTAGCGAGCCTCCATCCAGCGGGTGATCGGAGACTTCAGCGAGGCATTGATGACGACGACGAGCAGCAGGTTGGGCACCGACATCGTCACGTCGGTCAGCCACATGATGGCGCGGTCGAAGGGATTGCCGAAGAAGCCCGCGACGGCACCGAGCGTGAGGCCGATCAGCACCGCGAAGAAGGTGACGATGACGGCAACGAGGAAAGCGGTCCGCGTGCCGAAAACCACGCGGCTGAAGACGTCGCGGCCAAGGTCGTCGGTCCCAAAGAGATGGCTCATCGTCGGTAGCGCGTTGCGGGCGTTGAGATCTTGGCTCAGATAATCGTAGGGCGTGAGATAAGGTCCGAAGACCGCCGTGAAGGCGAGGATCAGAACGACAATGAGGCCAAAGACTGCGAGCTTGTTGCGCCGCAGCCGGTACCAGGCATCGCGCCACAGGCTGACCGGCTGTTCCTCGATGGGTTCAGGGGTGGAAAGAGGGATTGCGGACATGGTCAGCGGCTCCTTCTTGAATCATTAGCGCGCGGATCGAGCAACGGATAAAGCACGTCCACCAGGAGGTTCGACACCATCACCAGGAACGATCCGATCAGTGTGATCGCCAGAATGACGGGATAATCGGAATTGATCAGCGCCTGCACCGTTAGGCGGCCGAGACCCGGCAGGCCGAAGACGAGTTCGACGAAGATGGCGCCGTTGACGATGGTGATCATGATCAGGCCGAGCTGGGTTACCACTGGCGTCAGCACCGGCCGCAGGATATGGCGCAGCGCCACGATGATCTCCGGCACGCCCTTGGCGCGAGCGGTGCGGACAAAATCCTCCGACAGCACCTCGATGACGGCGGCGCGCGTCTGGCGCACGATCAGCGCGATCGGCTGGAAGGACAGCACGAGCAGCGGCAGCAGGATGCGGACATCGAGGATGCCGCCCCAGCCATAAGGCACGCTGGCGCCCGGCAAGAGCACGATGAGGCCGACCATCAGCAGCGGACCGGCGACATAGGCGGGGATCGCCCAGAGGAAGAGCGCAGAGCCCAGAATCGCATAGTCGAGGCGGGAATTCTGGTTCAGTGCAGCGATCATGCCGAGCGGGATCGCGACGACGGCCGTCAGGATGATGGCACAGAGGGCAAGCTGGAATGAAACCGGGGCGGCAGCCGAGACCATTGCCCAGACGGCGCGGCCCGAGGTCAGCGAATTGCCGAACTGGCCGTGCACTAGGTTCCAGATGTAAAGGCCGAACTGTTCGATGAAGGGCCTGTTGAGGCCGGCACTTTCGCGGATCGCCTCAATGCGCTGCGGATTATAGGCGACGTCGCCCGGCGCGCGCAGGAAGATCAGCTTGATCGGATCGCCGGCGCCGTAGAAAGCCAGCGCGTAGACTGCCAGCATGACCACCAGAACGGACGGAATCCAGATGGCGAACCGGGTTAGCACGTAGCGCAGCAAGGCCACCTCCCACCTGTTGTCGATGCGGTCCGTCCTCAAGCCAGATCGCATCTCTTCGTCTTGAAACTTGCGCGAAGGCCTTGCAGCCTTCGCGCTCTATTGCCAGGAACGATTATTCCGGATCATCCGATGGAGATGTTCCAGGGCTCGATGACCTGCCAATCGAGGTTCTTCTCCATGCCCTTGACCTCCTTGGTGGCCCAGCGCGACATCGCCTGAGAATACCATGGAATGAAGGCCCAATCGTCGCGGAAGGCCTGCTGGGCCTGCTGGGCGAGAGCGATGCGTTGCGGATCGTCCGCAGCCTTGGTCGCCGCTTCGGCAAGGGCGCTGTCAACCTTGTCGTTCTTGTATCCACCGAGCTTGTTCTGCGCGTTCGACGAGGTCGAAGCGATGCTGCCCGCCAGATAGGAAACGGCGTCTGGAACACGGGTGCCGACGTCGTCGCGGAAAATCTGGACCGAGTTCTGGTCCGGGCCGGCATAGGCGTCCTGCTGCGGCTTCATATCGACGGCAGTGATGCCGAGGTTCTGGCGCCACTGTTCGGCGATGAACTGGGCAGCGGCCTGAATGGCCGGCGCCGAAATGCCGACGAACAGGATCTTCGGCAGGCGCTCGGGCCCGCCATAGCTCGATTCCGCCAGCAGCTTCTTGGCGCCTTCCGGATCGTAGGGATAGGGCTCGAAGCCGGAATTGTCGGCGCCAGGAACCGAGTTGAGGATCTGGTCGGCCTTCTTGTGCGGGCCATCCGGATAGGAAGCCTTGAACAGGCCGTCGCGATCGACCGCCATGATCAGCGCCTGGCGGACCTTCGGATCGTCCATCGGCGCGCGGGAGATGTTGAACCAGAAGTGCTGGCTGGTCGGGATCAGCGGGCCGGCCGAGAATTCCGGGCCGAGATCCTGGATGATCGTCGACGTCACGAGTTCGGTATGGGCGTTGAACTCGCCCGACTTGATGAGCGATGTCGCGGTGACATTGTCCTCGATCGAGGTGATGTCGATGCGGGCAAGCTTCGGCTTCGGCCCAAAGAAGTTCTCATTCGGCTCGAAGGTGATCTTGCCGGCATCGATATCGATGCTCGTCAGCTTAAACGGGCCGGAGAAGACCGGCTTATTCTCCGGCTTGTACCAGTCGATGATTTCCTCGCCATCGCTGCCGCGCGACTGCGATGCCTTGGTGATCGGTGCGATGTGGTTAGCCAGGCGCATGAAGAAAATCGGATCGGCGGCAGTCAGTGTCACAACCACCGTGCCGTCGTCGGGCGTCGCGACGCCGGTGAGCTCGTTGCCGGAGCCGGCGGCAACTTCGGCGTAGCCCTTGACCTTGCTCAGCACCTGGTCGGCGCGCTGGCTCTTGGTGTTCGGCATCGAGGCGACTTCCCACGACCCCTTGACGTCGGCCGAGGTGATCTTGCTGCCGTCGGAGAAGACGGCCTTGGGGTCGATCTTGAAGGTCCAGACCGTGTTGTCGGCCGATTCCCAGCTGGTGAAGACGTAGGGCTTGATATTGCCCTGACTGTCGAAATACATCGGCGAGGCCCACCAGATCGAGTTCCAGCGGAACGTTCTGCCGCCGCCTCGCAGCGGCGACCAATCCTGGTCGAAGGCCGGATGGGCGACCTTCAGGACCTGGCCTTCATCGGCCAGCACGATGCGGGCATTCATCCCGAACACTGTCAGCCCGACGCCGGCGGCAAGGCCAAGCTTCAGCGCGTTGCGACGCGATAGATTGGTTTTATCCGATTGATCAAAAGACATGGCATTCCTCCCAGGTGAAATCGGCAGCGCTCTCCCTGCGCTGCCAGGCGCAGCACAATCCGTCACCTATCGTTCTCTCGTTATTGTAAATATGTCAACAAAAAATCGCGATTTTCATTCAAACAAAATTTATCTTTAAGAAAACAATAGTAATTACAATAAGATAAATTTTCGTTTCCCGGTCGAGCCATTTTGTCTTCTTGACAAAAGCACTGCAATGGAAAAGTTCTTAGCGCTCCATCGCAGACAGAGGCATGACAATCGGGCGCAGTCGCGCGGTTCGGACACGGATCGGCAAGCCAGGACGCGCCAAAGGAGGGGACATGAGCCATCACCGGATCACAGGCGTCTTCAGCGCGGCAGCAACGCCGCTGACGGCTGACAACACGCCGGATCTCGCGCTTTTCACCGACCATTGCCGGCGGCTGCTGGCCGAGGGATGTCATGGCGTGGCCCTGCTCGGCACGACCGGTGAGGCCAATTCCTTCTCCGGCAACGAGCGGCGCGCCATTCTGGAAGCGGCTGTGAAGGCCGGCATTCCGGCCGACAGGCTGTTGCCGGGCACCGGCGTCGTCGCCATTCCGGAGACCGTGGACCTGACCCGGCACGCGCTGTCGCTCGGCGTCACCAAAGTGGTGATGCTGCCGCCCTTTTATTACAAGGGCGTCTCCGACGACGGCCTGTTCGCTGCCTATTCGCAAGTACTGGAAAAGGTCGCCGACACGCGTCTGCAGGTCATTCTCTATCATATCCCGCAGGTTTCGGGTGTTCCGCTCTCCCTCCCGCTGATCGGCCGGTTGATTGCGGCCTTCCCGGAAACGGTCGTCGGGATCAAGGAATCGGCCGGCGATTTCAACAACATGCAGGCGATCATCGCCGCTCATCCCGGCTTTTCCGTCCTCGCCGGCGCCGATCCGCTGCTGCTGCCGCTGATGAAGGCCGGCGGCGCCGGCTGCATCACGGCCACCTCCAATCTGGTGGCGGATTCGCTGCGCACCGTATACGACCATGTCCACGACGAGGCGCGCGCCGCCGATGTCGAGGCGGCGCAGGCGCGTATCAACGCCTATCGCACGCTTTCCAACTCCTACGTCCAGATTCCGACCATCAAGGCAATGGTCGGGCTGAAGTCCGGTAACTCCGCTTGGAAGCGCACGCGCGCACCGCTGATGCCGCTCGCCGAGGCGGACTATGCCGCACTCGCCGACAGCTACGCCAAACTGCCTTGAGGAGATCCACCATGACATTTACCGGCCTGCCTCCGGAAGACGTGCCCGCGTTGATGACCGGGACCGTCACCTCTCACCCCTCTGTGGCAGGCCGCGCTGATGCCTACCTGCCCTCGCCCTGCATCCAGAACCATGCGGCAAATCTCGCCTTTCTGCCGGATGGCACGCTGACCTGCGTCTGGTTCGGCGGCACGATGGAGGGCATGGGAGACATTTCGATTTACATGTCGCGGCTGGCGCCGGGCGCCGAGCGCTGGTCAGAACCGGAAAAGATGAGTGACGACCGTGAGAAATCCGAACAGAATCCATTGATTTTCAACGCGCCGGCCGGAAAGACCTGGCTGCTCCACACATCGCAGACCTCCGGCAACCAGGATGGCTCGATTGTCAAATGCCGGATTTCGGATGACGGCGGCAAGACATTCGGCCCGGTCCAAATCCTCTGCGACAGCCCCGGTACCTTCGTTCGTCAACCGATCGTCGTCAACGACCGGGGCGACTGGCTGCTGCCGATCTTCCGCTGCGTCGGCCTCGAGGGCCAACGCTGGAGCGGCGACGCCGATACAGCAGCGGTGCTGATATCGCACGACGGCGGCGCGAGCTGGCAAATGCGCGATATTCCTGACAGCATCGGCGCCGTGCACATGAACATCCTGCCGCTTGGCGGCGACGAGATGATCGCCTTCTACCGCGATCGTTTCGCCGAAACCATTCTTTCCAGTCGCTCGACGGATGGCGGCGAAACGTGGAGCCCGCCCAAGCCAACCGAACTGCCGAACAACAACTCCTCGATCCAGGCCACCGTTCTGGATAATGGAGTGATTGCAATGGTTTACAACCATTCGAATGCAGCCATGTCGGATGCGCGGCGTCAGTCTCTGTACGACGAAATCGAAGGTGACGAGTCTGGAGAGAACGCGGTTATTGTTGCCGATGCCGGACGCAAGGCGGTCTGGGGTGTTCCGCGCGCCCCCCTCAGCCTGGCGATCTCGAGGGATGGCGGCAGGACCTTTCCGCGTCGCATCGATCTCGATACCGGCGACGGCTTCTGCCTCACCAACAATTCCAAGGATTCGCTGAACCGCGAATTCTCTTACCCCTCGGTCATTGAGGGCAGCGATGGCACGCTCCATGTCGCCTACACCTATTACCGGCGCGCCATCAAGTACGTGCGGCTTACCCCGCAAGCGCTGCCGTAAGCAAGCTGCCGGTCTGGAATTGTAAATCTGCTTTCCAATCCCGCGTTAGACGATGCGGGACACGAGGAGATTGGCCGACCACGCCGAGGATTTGACAACAGATATGGCTCTCCCAGCACAGCCGCGGTGGCGACTGACCTTTTAACTGCCCGCATCATCCGAAGAGACAATAACAATATGATTTCTAACAGGATATTTGCGAGTTTCCATCGCCTGCAACGGAAGGCCCGGCGATAAAGTTGCTCCCAGCCAGGAATGTCGGCTTGACATTGATCTTACAACTTTACAATAAATGAGGCGACATTATCGCCGCAAGATCTTGCAGGAGGACTGGTTCATGGCCAGCTTGGATTCGCCAATCACGATCGTTCGGCCGCATCTGATCGAGTTCGGCATCGGCACGGCGGAAAGGCTCGGCAAATGGGCTGCCGAAAGGGGCTATAGGCGCACGCTCGTCATCTCCGATGCTTTCAATGCCTCACGCATCGACCTGTTAGAATTAAAGGGCGAGGTCACGGTCTTTGGAGAAGTGACACCCGAGCCGGATACGGCCAACCTCGAAAAAGTCCTGGCGGCGGCCAACGGCGCCGACGCCGAACTGATCGTCGGCTTCGGCGGCGGCAGCGCCATGGATCTGGCAAAACTCGCCGCCGTTCTCGCCGGCTCCGCGCAGGCGCTGCACGATGTCGTCGGCCCGAACAGGGTGCATGGGCCGCGCAAGGCAGCGCTCGCCCAGGTGCCGACGACATCGGGCACCGGCAGCGAGGCCGGCATCCGCGCGCTCGTCACCGACCCCAGGACGATGGCCAAGCTCGCAGTAGAAAGCCTGCATATGCTGGCCGATATCGCCGTCATCGATCCGGCGCTGACCTTCAGCGTGCCGGCGCGCACGACGGCCGCCACCGGCGTCGACGCCATGGCCCATTGCGTCGAGGCCTTCACCAACCGCAAGGCTCATCCGATGGTCGACATCTATGCGATCGAGGGAACGCGGCTGGTCGGCAAATATCTCGCCCGCGCCGTCAAGGACGGCAATGATGCCGAAGCGCGCTCCGGCTTGTCGCTCGCCTCGCTCTATGGCGGCTTCTGCCTCGGTCCGGTCAACACCGCCGGCGGCCATGCGCTCGCCTATCCGCTCGGCACACGCTGGCATGTAGCGCATGGCGCTGCGAATGCGCTGATCTTCCCGCATGTTCTCGCCTTCAACACGCCGTCTGCGCCTGAGAAGACGAAAGCGGTGATGGAAGCGCTTGGGCGTCAGGCCTCGGAAAACTCAGGCTCCGTCTTCGATGCGGCCTATATTTTCTGCGCCGAACTCGGCATCGAGATGAAACTGTCAGGGCTCGGTGTGCCGGAGGGCGATCTCGACGCCATGGCCGAGGACGCTTTTGCCATCCGGCGCCTGCTCGACAACAATCCCCGCGAGCTCACGCGCGCCGACATTCGCTCGATTTACGCAGCCGCTTTTTAGCCGGTTTTCAGAAGGAACTTCGATGATGGACAGGAATGCGAAAGTCGCCGTCACGCTCGGTGATCCCGCCGGCGTCGGCCCCGAGGTGATCGTCAAGGCCCTGGCGGCTCTTCCGAGCGAAGAGCGCCGCGATTTCATCATCATTGGCAATGTCGAAGCGCTGGAACGCGCCGACCGCGTCAGCGGCACCGGCTTGAAATTCGGGCCGGCGGATATCCCCGGCGACGACAGGATCGCCGTCGATGAGGTTCCGCTCAGTGCAGCGCTGCCCGAGATCGGCAAGGTCAGCCCCGTCGCCGGCGATGCCTCGGTGCGCTACATCACCCGCGCCGTCGATCTCGCCATGTCCGGGCAAGCCGATGTCATCGTCACCGCGCCGATCAACAAGGAGGCGATGAACCTTGCCGGCCATCACCATGACGGCCATACCGGGCTGCTCGCCCATCTCACCGGCTCGAAGAGCTCCTTCATGCTGCTTGCCTCCGAGCGGCTGAACACCATCCATGTCTCGACCCATATCTCGCTGAAGGGCGCAATCGAGCGCGCCAAGACCGAGCGGGTGCTGGCGACCATCGAGGCCGGCCACCGGCACTTCCTGCGCCTCGGCGAGAAAGCGCGCATCGCCGTTGCCGGCCTCAATCCGCATTGCGGCGAAAATGGCCTGTTCGGCACGGAGGACATGGAATTCCTGGCGCCGGCCGTCGAGCAGGCGCAAGCAAAGGGCATTGACGTTGTCGGTCCGATCTCCGCCGACACAGTGTTTGCCCGCGCCTATAACGGCGCCTTTGATCTGGTCATTGCCCAGTATCACGATCAGGGCCATATCCCGATCAAGCTCGTTGCCTTCGATACGGCCGTCAACGTCTCGCTCGGTCTGCCGATCGACCGCGTCTCGGTCGATCACGGCACCGCCTTCGACATCGCGGGCACCGGCAAGGCCAACCACGTCAACATGCTCTCTGCCATCGCCTATGCCCGCCTGATGGCGCGCTCGCCGCGGCGGGAGGCGTAGTCGCGGTATCCGTTGCGGCAGGCAGAGGCGGAAACGGGAGCCCCTTGTTGCGCCTCGTCACATGCCGACCAGGCGGCCGCCGCATTGCACCCGCCTCGGCTATCCCGCCGAAGCGTCGGAGATCAGCCGCGACACGGCATTCTTCCAACCGATGATCTTGGCCTGACGCTCGCCCTCCTCCATCGACGGGCTGAAGCGGCGGTCGCAGACCCAGGCTTGCGCAAACTCCCGCCTGCCGGGCCAGATGCCGGCCTTCGAGCCGGCAAGCCAGGCCGCACCAAGTGCCGTCGTCTCGCGTATCGCCGACCGGTCGACCGGATTTCCGGTCATGTCGGCCAGGCATTGCATCGTCCAGTCTGAAGCCGCCATGCCGCCGTCGACTCGCAGCACGGTTTCCAGCTGGTTGACACCCCAGTCCTTTTTCATCGCCACAAGCAGGTCGAGCGTCTGATAGGCGACGGATTCAAGCACGGCGCGGGCAAATTCCGCCGGCCCGCTGTTTCGCGTCAGGCCAAAGATCGCGCCGCGCGCCGCCGGGTCCCAATAGGGCGCGCCCAGCCCGGTGAAGGCCGGAACGATATAGACCTGCTGCCCGGGATCGGCCTTGGCCGCTAGCACGCCTGCCTCGGACGCCTGCTCGATGATGCCGAGCCCGTCGCGCAGCCATTGCACGGCGGCACCGGCGATGAAGATCGAGCCTTCGAGCGCATAGGTCGTCTCGCCGTCGAGCCGGCAGGCAATCGTCGTCAGCATACGGTTGGAAGAGGAGACGCGGTCCCTGCCGGTGTTGAGCAGGGCGAAACAGCCGGTGCCATAAGTGGATTTCATCATGCCCGGCGCGAAACAGGCATTGCCCATCGCCGCTGCCTGCTGGTCGCCGGCCACCCCGAGGATCGGCAGGGCAGCGCCAAACAGGGCCTCATCGACCCGGCCGAAATCATCGGCGCATTCCTTCACCTCGGGAAGCATGACGGCGGGGATGCCGAGAATGCCGAGAAGCTCCTCGTCCCATGCGCCGTCGTCGATATTGTAGAGCAGCGTCCGCGACGCATTGGTCGCATCGGTCGCATGCACGCGACCATCCGTCAGCTTGTAGGTCAGCCAACTGTCGATGGTGCCGAAGCAGACTTCACCCGCCTCCGCCTTCTCGCGCAGGCCATCGACATTATCGAGCAGCCAGCGCAGCTTCGTTCCGGAGAAATAGGGGTCTAGCAGCAGGCCGGTCTTGGCGCTGAAAAGCTTCTCATATCCGTCGGCCTTCAGGCTGTCGCACATTTCGGCCGTGCGCCTGTCCTGCCAGACGATCGCGCGGTGAAGCGCTGTTCCGGAGCGACGGTCCCAGACGACCGCCGTCTCGCGCTGATTGGTGATGCCGATCGCGGCGATCGCGGCGGCGTTCAAGCCGGCATCGGCGATTGCCCAGCGCACGGTGTCGATGACGGACTGCCAGATTTCGGCGGCATCGTGCTCCACCCAGCCGGGCTGCGGATAATATTGGGTGATCTCCGCCTGGGCCGAGCCGGTCATTTTCATGTCGCCATCGAAGATGATGGCGCGCGAAGATGTCGTGCCCTGGTCTATCGAAAGAATATAGCCGCTCATATCCGTCTCCGGCTCACGCGAAACCACTCCGCCTGCCGGAAGCGGCAGGACGCGGACGTCTCATGAGAAAGATTGTGGGGTGCCACCGGCTTGCTGCCGGTGGCGGGAAGTGATGGCCGGAAACCTCGTCGCTTCCGGCCGGGTCCGCCTTACTTCTGCCAGCTCTTGACGAGTTCGTCGTAGTTGACAGTGACCGGCTTGTCCTTCTCGTTCTCGATCTTCAGCTGCGGTGCAAGGTTGCCCTTCTTCACCGCATCCGCGTTCCAATAGGCGAGATCATGCTCCTCGGCGAGCTTCGGACCGATATCGCCCTGAACCTTGGCGCGTTCCAGGCGCTGCAGCACCTTTTCCTGTTCGGCGCAAAGCGAGTCCATCGCTTCCTGAGCCGTCTTGGCGCCGGACGAGGCGTCACCGATCGCCTGCCACCAGAGCTGTGCCAGCTTCGGATAGTCAGGAACGTTCGTACCGGTCGGCGACCACTGCAGGCGGGCCGGCGAACGGTAGAATTCGATCAGGCCGCCGAGCTTCGGTGCGCGGTCGGTGAAGGACTTGTGGTCGAGCGTCGACTGGCGGATGAAGGTCAGACCCATGTGGCTCTTCTTCACGTCGACAGTCTTGGAGGTGACGAACTGGGCATAGAGCCAGGCCGCCTTGGCGCGGTCGTCAGGCGTGGACTTCATCAGCGTCCAGGAACCGGCGTCCTGATAGCCGAGCTTCATGCCGTCCTTCCAGTAGACGCCATGCGGGCTCGGTGCAAAACGCCATTTCGGCGTGCCGTCGGCATTGACGACCGGCAGGCCTTCTTTGACGAAGTCGGCGGTGAAGGCCGTGTAGGTGAACATCTGCTGGGCGACTTCACCCTGAGACGGGACCGGGCCGGATTCGGAGAAGGTCATGCCTTGAGCGGCTGCCGGTGCATAGGCCTTCATCCAGTCCAGATATTTCTGGATGGAATAGACTGCCGCCGGGCCGTTGGTGTCGCCGCCGCGTGCAACGCAGGAGCCGACCGGCCGGGAGTTTTCGTCGACCTTGATGCCCCATTCGTCAACCGGCTTGCCGTTCGGAATGCCCTTGTCGCCGTTGCCGGCCATCGACAGCCACGCATCGGTGAAGCGCCAGCCGAGCGACGGGTCCTTCTTGCCGTAGTCCATGTGGCCATAGACCTTCTTGCCGTCGATCTCGCGGCCGGTGAAGAACTCGGCAATATCCTCATAGGCCGACCAGTTGACCGGCACGCCGAGGTCGTAGCCGTACTTCGCCTTGAAGTCCGCCTTGTTCTTTTCGTCGTTGAACCAGTCGTAGCGGAACCAGTAGAGGTTCGCGAACTGCTGGTCCGGCAGCTGGTAGAGCTTGCCATCAGGCGCCGTGGTGAAGGACTTGCCGATGAAGTCGTCGATGTCGAGGCCGGGATTGGTGACATCCTTGCCTTCATTGGCCATCCAGTCGGTCAGCGAGCGGGCCTGCTGGTAGCGCCAATGGGTGCCGATCAGGTCAGAGTCGTTGATATAGGCGTCATAGATGTTTTCGCCCGACTGCATCTGCGTCTGCAGTTTTTCGACCACGTCGCCTTCGCCGATCAGGTCGTGGGTGATCTTGATGCCGGTGATCGCGGTGAAGGCCGGAGCCAGAACCTTCGACTCGTATTCATGCGTGGTGATCGTTTCGGAAACGACTTTGATGTCCATGCCGGCGAAGGGCTTCGCGGCATCGACGAACCACTGCATTTCCTTTTCCTGGTCGGCGCGGGAAAGCGTCGAGAGGTCGCCGACTTCCTTGTCCAGGAACGTCTTGGCCTCGTCCATGCCGGCATAGGCCGCTGCTGTCATCGCCAGCAGCAAGCCTGCTGTCGTCGTCAATAAGTGCCGTCGCATAATATCCTCCCAGGGTTTGCGATTGCAGTTACGTCTCAGGCGGCCAAGTACCCCCGGCCATCCGTTTTCTCCTTGCCGTTACACGTAGCGGAACACGCCGATGGCGTAGACTACGGAAATAGCAAGAGCCCACCACAGGTTGGGCCCAGCGAGCCCAAGCCATGCAAGATGAATGAACGCGCTGCCCAGCAGCGAAATGAAAAGCCGGTCGCCGCGCGTCGTCTCGAAACGCAGCACGCCCGTGCGCGGCGAGCCGCCCGGCGAGAAATATTCCCAGACGCTCACGGTGATCAGAAGCGCCAGGATCGTCAGGAAGAACACCGCCGTCGGCAGCGTCCAGGCCATCCAGGAAAATGTCATGTCCGGTCCTCCTCAGACGCGACCCAGGGCGAAGCCCTTGGCGATGTAGTTGCGGACGAAATAGATGACGAGCGCGCCGGGAATGATGGTGAGCACGCCGGCAGCAGCCAGTACGCCCCAGTCCATCCCCGCCGCCGAAACCGTTCGCGTCATGATCGCCGAGATCGGCTTTGCGGCCGTCGTCGTCAGTGTGCGGGCAAGCAGCAGCTCGACCCACGAGAACATGAAGCAGAAGAAGGCGGCGACACCGATCCCGCTCGCTATCAGCGGCATGAAGATCTTCACGAAGAAACGAGGGAAGGAATAGCCGTCGATATAGGCGGTCTCGTCGATCTCCTTCGGCACACCGGACATGAAGCCTTCGAGGATCCAGACCGCCAGTGGCACGTTGAACAGGCAGTGGGCCAGCGCCACCGCGATATGCGTGTCGATCAGGCCGAAGGCGGAATAGAGCTGGAAGAAGGGCAGCGCGAAGACGGCCGGCGGCGCCATGCGGTTGGTGAGCAGCCAGAAGAACAGGTGCTTGTCGCCGAGGAAGCGGTAGCGCGAAAAGGCATAGGCCGCCGGCAGCGCCGCGAGCACCGAGATGACCGTGTTCATCGCCACGTAGATGATGGAGTTGATGTAACCGCTATACCAGGACGGATCGGTGAAGATGACGGCATAGTTCCGGAGCGTCGGGTTTTGCGGCCAGAGCGAGAAGGCGCCGGTGATCTCGGCATTCTCCTTGAAGCTCATGTTGATCAGCCAGTAGATCGGGAGGAGCAGAAAGAGGATGTAGAGCGTGGTGACCACCCAAGAGAGGTTCCCCCCGGCGGGCTTATATTTCATTGTCGAAGCCATGGATCTCTCCTTTCTCAGGCGTTGGCGTCGCTGCTGGTCATGACGGTGTAGAAAATCCACGACAGCAGCAGGATGATCAGGAAGTAGATGATCGACATCGCCGCGGCGGGGCCGAGATCGAACTGGCCGACGGCCATCTTCACGAGGTCGATCGACAGGAAGGTCGTCGAGTTGCCGGGGCCGCCGCCGGTGACGACGAAGGGCTCGGTGTAGATCATGAAGCTGTCCATGAAGCGCAGGAGGACGGCGATCAGCAGCACCCGCTTCATCTTCGGAAGCTGGATGTAGCGGAAGACGGACCAGCGCGAGGCGCCGTCGATCTTGGCGGCCTGATAATAGGCGTCGGGGATCGAGACGAGACCGGCATAGCAGAGCAGCACGACGAGGCTCGTCCAGTGCCAGACATCCATGACGATGACGGTGACCCAGGCGTCGACGGGATCGCGGACATAGTTGTAGTCGAGGCCGATCGCTTCGAGGGTATGGCCGAGCAGGCCGATATCGACGCGCCCGAAGACCTGCCAGATGGTGCCGACCACGTTCCACGGAATGAGCAGCGGCAGCGCCATCAGAACGAGGCAGACGGGAACGCCGATGCCCTTCTTCGGCATGTTGAGCGCGATGAAGATGCCGAGCGGAATCTCAAGCGCCAGGATGATGAAGGAGAAGAGCAGGTTGCGCTCGAGCGCTTCCCAGAAGCGGTCGGAATGCAGGGTCTGGACGAACCAGTCGGTGCCCGCCCAGAAAAACTCGTTGTTGCCGAACGTATCCTGAACCGAATAGTTGACGACGGTCATCAGCGGGATGACGGCCGAGAAGGCCACGAGCAGCAGCACCGGCAGGACCAGAAACCACGCTTTGTTGTTCCACGTCTTCTGCATGGCTTAGGCCTCCCTGCCGACACGCCAGCTATCGGCGTAAATGCTGATGGCGGACGGGTCGAAGGTGACACGGGCATCCGCGGGGATGTCGGCATCCTCGTGCACGACGATCGCGATCGGCTGGCCGGCGAAACGGGCGCGCACGATCTTCTGCCGGCCGATATCCTCGACCTTGGTGACGGTAACGGGCATGCCCTCCCGTCCGAGGCGGATGAATTCGGGGCGGATGCCGAGTTCGGTCTTGGAACTGCCTGCGGTCTTCGGCGCGTAATCGAGCGTCAGAACCTCGTCTCCGACCTTGACGGCGCTGCCATCGACCTGCGCCGGCATAACGTTCATACCGGGCGAACCGATGAAATAGCCGACAAAGGTGTGGCTCGGCCGCTCGAAGAGCTCGGCCGGCGTGCCGATCTGAACGATCTGGCCGTCATACATGACGACGACCTTCTCGGCGAAAGTCAGGGCCTCGGTCTGGTCGTGGGTGACGTAGACCATGGTGAAGCCGAACTGCTTGTGCAGCCGTTTCAGCTGCGAACGCAGCACCCATTTCATGTGCGGATCGATGACGGTCAGCGGCTCGTCGAACAGGATGGCGTTGACGTCGTTGCGCACCAGCCCGCGGCCGAGCGAGATCTTCTGCTTCTGGTCGGCGGTCAGCCCCTGCGCCTTGCGCTTGGCCCAGCCGGCAAGGTCGATCATTTCGAGAATGTCGCGCACGCGCCGGTCGACATCGGCCTCGGCCACGCCGCGGTTGCGAAGCGGGAAGGCCAGATTGTCGTAAACGGTCATCGTGTCGTAGATGACGGGAAACTGGAAGACCTGGGCGATGTTGCGGCTCTGCGTCGAAAGGTTCGTCACATCCTTGCCGTCGAACAGGATGCGGCCATGCGAAGGCTGCAGCAGACCCGAGATGATGTTGAGCAGCGTGGTCTTGCCGCAGCCGGAAGGACCGAGCAGCGCATAGGCGCCGCCGTCGTTCCATTCGTGGTCGACTTCCTTCAGCGAATAATCCTTCTCCGTCTGCGGATTGGCGCCGTAGGCGTGGCGGATATGGTCGAGCGTAATGCGTGCCATTGTGCTCTCCTATGCCTTTGCGGCTGCAGCGGCAGCCCGGCCGACCGTGGCGATGGCGCGGCCGTCGGCGCCGAAAGCCAAGACGTGGCGTGTGTCGAGGAAGGCCTCGATCTCCATGTCAGGATCGATGTCGTGAATGCCGTGCGCCAGCATGACCCAGCGCACGCCGTCATATTCCAGGTGAACGAAGCTCTCCGAACCGGTGATCTCGGAAACCAGCGTGCGCGCCTGCAGACGGGCGGCATCACCGGTCTGCGGCTTGAAGCCGAGATGATGCGGGTGAAACGCGATCGTCACCGGTCCGTCCGGCACGGCGGCCAGATGCGGGGGAACCGGAAGCGCTGCCCCGCCCTGGCGCGTGAAGACATTGCCCGATTTGGTGACGTCGAGGGTGTTCAGCGGCGGATCGGCGAAGATGCCGGCGGTGGCGAGGTCGGCAGGACGGCGGTAGACATCGATCGTCGGCCCGAACTGGGTGACCCGGCCCTCGTTCAGCGTCGCCGTGTTGCCGCCAAGCAGGAGCGCCTCCGACGGTTCGGTGGTCGCATAGACGAAGATCGCGCCGGACTGAGCGAAGATCTTCGGCAGTTCCTCACGCAGTTCCTCGCGCAGCTTGTAATCGAGGTTGGCAAGCGGCTCGTCCATCAGCACGAGGCTGGCATTCTTGACGAGCGCGCGTGCAAGCGCCGTGCGCTGCTGCTGGCCGCCGGACAGGTTGAGCGGCGTGCGGTCGAGATAGGGAGTCAGCTTCAGAAGCTCGGCCGCCTTGCGCACCTCGCGGTCGATGGTGGCAGCGCCCTTGCCCGAAATGCGCATCGGCGAAGCGATGTTTTCATAAACCGTCAATGCCGGATAGTTGATGAACTGCTGGTAGACCATGGCGACATTGCGCTTCTGCACCGGCATGCCGGTGACATCGGCGCCGTCGAAATGGACGGAGCCAGCGGTCGGGCGGTCGAGCCCGGCCATCAGCCGCATCAGCGACGTCTTGCCCGACAGCGTCGGCCCGAGCAGGACGTTCAGCGTGCCGCGCTCGAGGACCAGATCGGTCGGATAGATGTGATAGTCCGCGCCCACCATCTTGGCGGCGTTTCGCAGTTCCAGCATTCCGATTCCCGTGCCTCCACGCAGCGGGGACCACACGCCGCCTATCCGGCCATCGCCGGTATGGCAGCCATGTACTCCTCCAGTGACTGAGTCTGCTCCTTCGAAAGGCGCAGACCATCCTTTGTTCTCCTCCACAGCACGTCTTCGGCGTGCCGGGCCCATTCATGTTCGACGAGATATCTGACCTCGGCTTCGTAAAGATCGCCGCCGAATAGCCGTCCGAGATCCTCGATGCCGCGGGCATCGCCGAGCAGCGTCTCGGCCCTTGTGCCGTAGCGGCGCACCAGCCGGCGCGCATGCTGATCGGCAAGGAAGGGATAGCGGCCTTTCAGCTTGGCGACCTCGGCCTCATAGCCCCTGACGGCAAAATTGCCGCCGGGCAGATGGCTCTTTGCCGTCCAGGGAGCGCCCTTGACGCCGATCGCCGCACCGATCTTTTCCAGCGCGTGTTCGGAAAGCCGACGATAGGTGGTAAGCTTGCCGCCGAAGACATTGAGCAGCGGCGGCGCGCCGCCTTCACCCTCGAGCTTCAGCACGTAGTCGCGCGTCGCCTCCTGCGCCTTCGAGGCGCCGTCATCATAGAGCGGTCGCACCGCCGAATAGGTCCAGACGATATCTTCCGGCTTGACCGGCTCCTTGAAATATTCCGAGGCCGCATTGCAGAGGTAGACGGTCTCTTCCTCGGAGATCCGGACATCCTTGGGATCGGCCGTATAGTCACGGTCGGTCGTGCCGATCAGGGTGAAATCGCCCTCATAGGGAATGGCGAAGATGATACGGTTGTCGGGATTCTGGAAGAAATAGGCGCGCGGATCGTCGAACTTCTTTTTGACGACGATATGGCTGCCCTGGACGAGCCGAACATGGTGGGCCTCGTTCTGGCCGAAGGCCGAACGGATGACGTGATCGACCCAGGGGCCGGCGGCATTGACCAGCATGCGGGCCTGATGGCTGTCGTTGCGGCCGGTGACGGTATCGGTCGTCTCGATGCGCCAAAGGCCATTCTCGCGCCTTGCCGACACGACTTTGGTGCGGGGCATGATCACGGCACCCTTGTCGGCTGCGTCGCGAGCGTTCAGCACGACCATGCGGGCGTCGTCGACCCAGCCGTCGGAATATTCGAACGCCCTCGTAAACAGCGCCTTCAGCGGCTTGCCCGCCGGGTCCTTGCGCATATCGAGCACCGACGTCGCCGGCAGCAGCTTGCGGCCGCCGAGATGGTCGTAGAGGAAGAGGCCGAGCCGAATCAGCCAGGCAGGGCGGATACCGCCCTTGTGATAAGGCAATACGAAACGCAGCGGCCAGATGATATGCGGCGCCATCGCCCAGAGGATCTCGCGCTCCATCAACGATTCACGCACCAGGCGGAATTCGTAATGCTCGAGATAACGCAGGCCGCCATGGATCAGCTTGGTGGCGCCGGACGAGGTGCCGGAGGCGAAATCGTTCATCTCCGCCAGCGCGACGGAATAGCCGCGCCCGACGGCATCACGCGCGATGCCGCAGCCGTTGATGCCGCCGCCAATGACGAAAATATCGTATATCTCCCGGCCCAATTGCCCCTCCGAGCCTGCTGCTGATTTCGCATTGCACAAAACTTGCGCGATTGCGAAAGTGACATCAGTTAAAACGAAAGAAATACGAATGTCAAACGAATGTTGGTCGATCTATCGCGATCTGCTGCTGGTTTCGATGAGTTTCACATTGTTTTCGAGGCAGAGATTGCGGATCGACGCCACCGGACAGTGGTCGGTGATGAAGGTATGAACCTGGGAAAGCTGACCGATCCGAACCGGCGCGGTGCGTTCGAACTTCGTCGAATCGGCAACGAGAATGACGTGGCGGGCATTGGCGATGATCGCCTGCGCGACCTTCACCTCGCGAAAATCATAGTCGAGAAGCGCGCCGTCGGCATCGATCGCCGAGGCGCCGATCACGGCGTAGTCAACCTTGAACTGGCGGATGAAATCGACCGCCGCTTCGCCGACGATGCCGCCATCGGAACCGCGCACGACCCCACCGGCGATCACCACCTCGATCGCCGGGAAGAGACGTAACCTGTTGGCAACGTTGATATTATTGGTGATCACCATCAGTTCGTGATGATTGGCGAGCGCCTCGCCCACCGCCTCGGTCGTCGTGCCGATATTGATGAAGAGCGAGGCCCCGCTCGGGATCAACTCGACGGCCGCCATGCCGATCGCCTGTTTCTCGGAAGCGGCAATCTGGCGGCGCGCCTCGTATTTGACGTTTTCCGTGCCGCTCGGAAATGTCGCGCCACCATGAATGCGGATCAGCACCTGCGCATCGCAGAGATCGTTCAGATCCTTGCGGATGGTTTGCGGCGTAACCGAGAAGCGGGAGGCGAGCTCCTCGACCAGAACCCTGCCGCTCGATTTCGCGATCGCCACGATTTCAGTCTGTCGGTCGGTCAAGAACATCGGCGCCCCTTTCGATCTGCTTTCGTTTTTTAAAGAAAGCGAAGGGCGGCGCAATGCCTATTTATCGGTGGCGAGCTTTCGCCGCCGAATTTGTTGGTAGCAGCGCGGCTTACCGCTTCCGCATGACGTTGACCACGAGCACGCCGAGGATCGCCATGAGGCCGCCTATCGCGCCGAGTGCCGTCGGCGTTTCGCCGAGCCAGACGAAGCCGATCAGCGTTGCGACCGGCGGGACGCCATAGAGGAAATTCGAGGCGCGCGCGGCCGTCAGCTGCTTCAATGCGATGGCCCAGGTGAGATAGCCGATCGCCGTCGGAAAGATGACGAGATAGGCAACACCCCAGTTGACCTCCGCCGGTGCGGCGGCCAGCGCGCGGATCGTCGCCGGGACGGCCGGAAACAGCGGCACGGAGCCGATCAGCAGGATCCAGGCGGTGACGGCAAGCGCCGGCAGCCGGCCGAGCAGCGGTTTCTGCAGCACACTGGCAATCGCCGAGCAGAGCGCTGCGCCAAGGATCAGCACGGCGTTCGGATCGAGCTTGAAGCCGCCATCCGAGGAGACGGCAATCAGCGCCACGCCCCCGAAGGAAACCGCAGTGCCCGCCCAGCCCCACCGGCCGAAGCGCTCGCCGAGCGCAAATGTGGCGATGAGGGCGGTGAAAACAGGCATGGTGTTGATGATGAAGCTTGCCGGTCCGGCCGCCACGGTCTGCTCACCGGTGTTCAGCAGAACCGCATAGGCGGCGATGAAGAGCACGGCAGCGACCGAGAGGCGGAGGAAATCACGCTTCTCAGGTATCGGCCGGTAGATTACAAGGTAAATGAGGGCGAGGACGCCGGCCGCTACATAGCGCGCCGTCGCCAGTTCGATCGGCGTGAGCGGCCCGAGGCAGATGCGGATCACGACGAAGGAGGAAGCCCAGAAGAGAATGGTGACGACGATCGCCGCAAAGGCCACCAGGTCGAATGTGCTTTGCTGTTTCGCCGAGACCGGTGTGCTTGCCGCCATGCTCATTTTCGCCTCCATCTGTGCGTGTGAGAAAGAACTAGGCTTTCCATGCATGCTTGAAAAGCACCGCAATCGATGATCAAATGTGCGCATGGTTCACAGCTCACCCGTGCTTCCGCCACTTGATACGCTCGAGACCTTTGCCCGCGCCGCCCGGCTCGGATCTTTTTCTGCGGCGGCCGAGGAAAGCGGTCTCACCCACGGCGCGGTGTCGCGGCAGGTGTCGCGGCTCGAGCGCTGGATGGGCGTGCGGCTGTTTGCGCGCGAAGCACGCGGCGTGCGGCTGACGCCGGAGGGCATGCGGTTTTTCGCCCGCGCCGAGGAAGCGCTTTCCCTGCTCGGCAACACCGGCGAGCGCTGGCTGCCCCGGCCGAACAAGGCGGTGGTGCGCCTTTCGGTGACACCTTCCGTGGCGTCACTGTGGCTGTTTCCGCGTCTGGCGAAGCTCGAAGGAAACGACCTGCATGTCGAACTGACGCTCGAACATCGGCTGGCCGATTTCGGCGAGGGCACGGATCTCGCCATCCGTTGCGGCAAGGGACCCTGGGCCGGCGTGCGCGCCCTGCCGCTCTGGCGGGAAAAATCCTTTCCCATTGCCGCCCCCGCACTGGCGAAACAGCTCGGGCAGCGCTCGGATGCAATGTCGCTGCTCGACCTGCCGATCATTCATGATTCGAATATCGAAGGCTGGCGCCGCTGGCTCTCCCGCGAGGGTATCGATTATACGCCGCGCGGCCAGGACCGCCGCTTCGAGGACTACAATCTGGTGATGGATGCCTGTGCCCACGGGCTCGGCATCGCGCTCGCCCGCCCTCCCCTCTCGGATGCGGCGCTTGCCGCCGGTCGTGTCGCCGCGGTGTCGGAACGGACGCTGGATTCGCACGTGGCTTTCCACCTGATCCGGCCGGACGACGCGCTACGAAGCCCGGCCATCGAATTTGCCGGCCGCTTCCTGCGCGAGGCCGGGCATGATGAGCAGACGATCGCCGCCTTCACCGCACCCGGCCGGGCAAAAGCCTAGAACAGGATGATTTTAGGCCCGTTCGGCCTCAAATCTGAATCCTGTTCTAAAGGAACGAGCCAGAGCATGATGGCGCCGAAAACCGCCTGCACTTTTCGGCATCACGCTCCAGCACGACCGTGCCTGCTACTCCTCCAGAAGCTTCATGCGCATTTCCTTGGCTATTTCGAAACCGGCAGCCCGGTAAACGGTTCGCCGGCATCCGAGGCATGGATGACAGCCGTCGTGCAGCCAATCGATTTCAGATAGCCGACGGCCTCTTTGGTCAGTGCCAGCGCGATGCCGCGGCGGCGGAAGGCGTCCGCGACATAGACGGACCAGATATAACCAAGCAGCCGCTGCTCATCCCGGATGACTTCAGGAATGGGCGACTGGTGCAGCTGGCAGGATACGGAGCCGGCGATTTCACCCTCGACGACCGCGATGAACGAGGCGAGGCGCCGCTCCGCGCGGCCGCTTCTGAGGAAAGACAAGATCCGTGCCGCCGCATCCGACTTATAGTGTCGGGCGGCGTGCCGTAGCTGTCCCAGATCTTCAGATAATGCCCGGCCAGGATCTCGTCCTCATCGGGTGTTGCCATTCGAATATCCATTGGCGATTCGGTTTGGGCGTGGGAGAAAATCTATGCAAAAAGCGGACGCCCCCGCCGCGTCGCAGCAGGGACGCGTCAAAAGCCTGTCAATTTGCCGGGGTCAGCGTCATCGATGCGCTGCCTGCGGCAACGTTGAGACCAAGCTGGCCTGTCAGGCTGACCGTCTGCAGATGAATCGAGCCGGAGGTGCCGCCGACCAGGAGATTGGCGCCGACACCAGCGCCGACTGTCGCCTCCGCGCTGGCGCCGACATAGAGGCCGGCAAGCGACCCGCGGTGATAGCCGGCGGTCGGCGCGAAGACGGCCCAGATCAGGCGGCTGCGCGTGGTGAAGCCGAGATCGATGCCGAGCTTTCTGACTTCGCCGGTATAGTGATCGACGAGTTCGTTGCCGACAATCGACTGGAAGACGCAATCGGCTTCCTTGGACGAACCGAGCACGTAGCCCGCGCCGCCGCTGATATCGCAGGTGAGATAGCCGATCTTCACACCATTGCGTAAATCCGGCTCTTCATATGTCCTGGTGACGGGATCGGCGGCACCAGCCACCCCCACGCCGACGAACGTCAACGATACCGCGGCAAAGGCCGTCGCAAGAGTTTTGTTCATAAGTCTCTCCTTCTCAAATCGTGACGGGAATACCCGGCTGCCGGCACCGAATAACGGACGGGACCGCAAAACGATCCCAGATCGGCGCCGTTTTCACGTCGCGTGTCAAAGCGCGCGGGACCCGCAAGCGACAGGCTTAGGCTTCAGCCGCATTGGGACATTTCGAAGGCACCATGCTACCCGCATGCGCCATTTCACGATCTTGTCAGGAATGGTTGCAGAAATGGCACGATCCGATCCGTCCGCCAGCCCGCTTGATCCTCCGCATATGGGCCACACCAATCCGACGCCACCTCGGCAATCGCCTAAGGTTGCCACGTCGCATGTATAGCGGTAGTATTCGGAAGCTTTCTTCCTGCAAAGACGCGGGAGAAGCAACAGGCATTTTCCGGCATTGCCGCAGAATTTCTGCATGTTCCTCCGGCATTCTGTTTGCAGTTTGACAGCAATGCCGCCTGAATTTCGAGACCAGATCCAGAAGATTATTTTTGCCGGGGCCGGACAACAAAACGCCCGCCAATCTCTATTTGGGATGGCGACGTATAGTTCATCGGGAGGGAAAAATGCGTATCAGCACAACCATCATGCTGACGGGAATCCTGGGCGTATCCGCCTGCCAGTCCGGTACGACGTCACAGGCCGTCGCGGACAAGAATTCCGAGTTCGGCTGCATTGCCGGTACGGTCGGCGGCGCTATCGTCGGCGGTTTGATCGGCAGCACGATCGGCGCCGGCACCGGCCAGGTCCTCGCCATCGGCGGCGGCATTGCCGGCGGGGGTTTCGTGGGCAACCGGCTGGCTTGCCGTTAACTGGGAGAATAGCGCAATGAAAATCGTGATCTTGGTGACGGCAATCATCGTGAGCCAATCTGTCGGCGCGTTCGCCCAGCAGTCGGGCTCCCAGCAATCTACCTCGATGTATCAGGGGCAGATGGATAAGCTTGACGTCAACGCCAGCAAGACGGTCGATCGTTCCGAATACGAAGCCTTCATGGGCACGGCCTTCGGAAATCTCGACAAGAACAAGGATGGCAGCCTGCAAACCGGCGAGACGGTGCAGATCCTCACTGCCGAGCAATTCACCCTGACGGATGCTAACAAGGACGGCCGCATCAACAGGAGCGAATTCATGCAGCGGGTGATGGCGGATTTCGCGACGGCCGATCGCGATCGGGACGGCAATCTCCAGTAAAGAAAAACCCGGCGATGGTTTCGCCGGGTTTTATACTCGATTCGTCGACACTATACTCTGCGCATGAAGCGCATGACGAGCGATACGACGAACAAAACCAGGAAAATGAAGAACAGAACCTGGGCAATAGAAGCTGAAGCCCCTGCGATGCCGCCAAATCCGAGGACACCGGCAATCAAGGCCACAACGAGAAACACCAGAGCGTAGTAAAGCATCGCAATCTCCTTTTACGTTGCTGCGGAGATAACGGACACCGCCCCGTTTGGTTCCCTCACTCTGACGACCGGGAGATGGAACGCCGGATCGGCGCCGCTCAGCCGAAATGAAAGACGCCGCTGTACATCCGGTCGCCTTCCCTCGGTTCGGGAGGTTCGGCCGCATCGAGGTAAGTCTTGAGCGGTCCGGTCAGCACGAACCAAACACTTGCCCCCAGCATGAAACAGGCGCCTACCGGATCATCGATGCGGGCGATGAATGGAAGGCAGGCGGATGACAGCAGCATGAGGATCCGCACCGACCATTCCGCCTCCCGTTTGGCGACGGCGCGCGCCCTCGATGACTTGTATTCCCGGGCGCCATAGGCGCTTCCGCCTGCCTTGACCGCCGAAAGCAGTTTTTTGGCTGACGGCAGGGCGAGCATGATCAGGGCGGCGATGCTGAGCACGAAAGGCTTGCCCGCCATTACCTGTCCGCTCGCGAGAAGAAGACAGGATAGCACGACAAGATTCCATGTCGGCTCCAGCAGCTCCGGCGACTGCCGCGTACGGATGTGCCAGTGCCGAAGCAAGCCTGCCGCGCCATTCAATAACGGCTGATCGATATGACGATTGATCCAGTCCATGCTGATGTGCCCGCCCCGATTGTTTGAAGAAGGCTCGAACACCATGGAAATGGGTCATCATCGTGGCAGAGCGGCGGCAATGTCGGCCGGCGCTCTTCTTTGCCCCCATAAAAGGCTTTCGCAACGGCGATCACGCTATCGCAGCTCCTGTGCGACTTCCCAGACATGGCCCGACGGATCGCAGAAGGCTGCAGTTCGGCGCCCCCAGGGACGATCGATCGGACCATTGAGCAACGCCACCCCAAGTCCGAGCAGCTTCGCGCAGACCTTATCGACGTCATCGACCTTGATCGTCAGCAGGATGCGCGCACCGGAACCGGATGCGGCCACGGCCGATGGTTCGACCAGCTGCGGCGCCTGTGTCGCCTCGAGCAGATTGATCATTGCTCCCGAGAAATTCAGAACCGAGCAAACCGGGTCCTGATAGACGACGTCGGCGGCAAAAACCTTTCGATAGAAACTCCTGGCATCATCGATCTTATCGACGAACAGCGTGATCACCTCGATCTCGGCTGGCAGCATGGCAATCATCCTTCGGTGCTCCGGCCGTACGGCAATATGCCGAGCGGCGCTCTGCTGGTCGTTTCGATTTCGATGGTTTCGACCTGCCGCCGGAGAAATAACCGTCAGCTGCGCAAGCCAGGCGCCTCATGGCCCGTGCGCGCCACATATTCGGTATAGCCGCCGCCATATTGATGGACGCCCTCCGGGGTCAGCTCCAGGACGCGGTTGGAAAGCGCAGCCAGGAAATGCCGGTCGTGGGATACGAAGAGCATGGTGCCCTCATATTGCGAGAGCGCCTTGATCAGCATTTCCTTGGTGTCAAGGTCGAGATGGTTGGTCGGCTCGTCGAGCACGAGCAGGTTCGGCGGGTCGAACAGCATCATCGCCATGACCAATCGGGCCTTCTCGCCGCCCGACAGCACCCGGCACCTTTTTTCAACATCGTCGCCGGAAAATCCGAAACATCCGGCGAGCGCGCGCAGCGGCCCCTGCCCTGCCTGGGGAAAACGATCTTCCAGCGATTGGAAGACCGTGCGCTCGCCATCAAGAATATCCATCGCGTGCTGGGCGAAATAGCCCATCTTGACGCTCGCCCCGAGAGCGACACTACCTTCGTCAGGCGTGGTGGTGCCGGTCACCAGCTTCAGCAGTGTCGACTTCCCGGCGCCGTTGATACCCATAATGCACCAGCGCTCCTTGCGCCGCACCATGAAGTCCAGCCCCTCATAGATCCTGCGGCTTCCATATTTCTTATGGACATTCTTCAGGTTGACCACATCCTCGCCGGAGCGTGGCGCCGGCTGGAATTCGAAAGCGACCGACTGGCGGCGCTTGGGCGGCTCCACCCGGTCAATCTTCTCCAGCTTCTTCACGCGGCTCTGCACCTGCGAGGCATGCGAGGCGCGCGCCTTGAACCGCTCGATGAACTTGATTTCCTTGGCGAGCATTGCCTGCTGGCGCTCGAATTGGGCCTGCTGCTGCTTTTCATTCTGCGCCCGCTGCTGCTCGTAGAATTCGTAATCGCCGGAATAGGCCGTCAGCGTGCCGGCATCGATTTCGATGATCTTGTTGACGATGCGGTTCATGAACTCGCGGTCGTGCGAGGTCATCAGCAACGCCCCTTCATAACCCTTCAGGAATTCCTCGAGCCAGATCAGGCTTTCGAGATCCAGATGGTTGCTCGGTTCGTCGAGCAGCATGACATCGGGGCGCATGAGCAGGATGCGGGCAAGCGCCACGCGCATCTTCCAGCCGCCCGACAACGCGCCGACATCGCCGTCCATCATTTCCTGGCTGAAGCTCAAGCCCGCCAGCACTTCGCGGGCCCGGCCCTCGAGCGCATAGCCGTCCAGTTCCTCGTATCGCGCCTGCACCTCGCCATAACGCTCGATGATCTCCTCCATGTCGCCGGCCCTTTCCGGATCTGCCATGGCGGCCTCGAGCTCCCGCAATTCGGCGGCAACGACGCTGACTGGCCCCGCCCCGTTCATCACCTCGGCGACGGCGCTGTGGCCGGCCATTTCGCCGACATCCTGGTTGAAGTAGCCGATCGTGACGCCCTTCTCGCAGGAGACCTGACCCTCGTCGGGCTGCTCTTCGCCGTTGATCATCCGGAAGATCGTCGTCTTGCCGGCGCCGTTCGGGCCGACGAGGCCGATCTTCTCGCCTCTGTTGAGGGCAGCCGAGGCCTCGATGAATAGGATGCGGTGGCTAAGCTGCTTGCTGATATTCTCGATACGAATCATGGTGCGCGCGGGGCCTGCAAAGGAATTTTGGCGCCCTTATGCCACGCGGGGCAACGGCAGGATAGCCCGTTCCCGGTGCGAAAAACCATGATCGGCTTTCCCACGCGATCGTCTTCGGTTTCCTTGATTTTGATCCGGGTTGAATAATATCGTCGCTTACGCCAGCGCATCGCGCTCGATTTTCGGAAAGCACGATGTGCCGATTGAAAATGTTACAGCGTCCTTTGCGCGTAGAAGACACGCGGCACTGTAAAGGGAATCCATACCAATGAGCGTTCGCCTGCCGCAATCCTTCAGACAGTCCCCGCAGGATAAGAACGGCTTCAATGTCCTCGAATACGAGCTGATGTCGGAACGCGCCGACTCACTCGGCCGCCATGGGCTGAAGGTCGAAGCCGCCCTCGCCGCACTGAAAGCCTGGTCTGCCGACCGCCAGAGCGCCGAGGAACGGGAGAAGCTTTTGAATGATGCCTCCGACGCCGTCTGGGCATTCTTCATCCAGCGGGAGATCTGTGGCCTGCGCAACAACCGCGACGCCATCCAGCGCTACGGTATACCGAACGAGGTGATCGCAAGGCTGGGGGCGGTGCGAAAATAGCTTCTGGCCTGCGTCCTTTCCACCTATTCATGAAAATCGCGGTACGGGCAGCTATGCTCGCGCCGAACCAACGCGAAAGGGAATAGTGATGCCAGTCTCCATGCGGATCGGAAATCAGGATCTCACCGTCGATGTCTCTTCCCTCGGCGCCGAAATGCAGGCGCTCCGCACCAGCGACGGAGGCTCCTGGCTGTGGACGGGCGATGCGGCCTTCTGGACCGGGCGCTCGCCGATCCTGTTTCCGATCGTCGGCAAGGCACCGGACGACAAGATCGCGATCGACGGTACGGCCTACCCGATGGCCCAGCATGGATTTGCCCGCCGGAGTGAATTCACGCTCGCAGCCTCCACGGCGACGATGTGCCGATTCGAGCTTGCCGCCTCCGACGCCACCCTGGCGGTCTATCCCTTCAATTTCCTGATGGCCGTCGAGCATGCGGTGGAAGGCCGGGCGCTGACCGTCAGCGCCGAGGTAAGCAACCGCGATCAGAAGACGATGCCCTTCGGGCTCGGATTCCACTCGGCCTTCACCTGGCCGCTGCCTGGCGCTGCTGGCCGCGCTCACACCATCACGCTCGACAATCAGGGCGAGCCAGAGCTCGTACGGCTGGCGGGTGGTCTTATCAATCCTGCGCCGCTGCCCTCGCCGTTTCAGGCCGGCCGGCTGGTGCTGGATCACGCCATGTTTGCGCAGGACGCGATGATCTTCCCCCAGGGCGCCGGCGACGGGCTGCGTTACAGCGCCGACGGTGGTCCGACGTTGCATTTCCATTTCGAAAACCTGCCCAATCTTGCGCTCTGGACCAAGCCGGGGGCTCCGTTCCTCTGCATCGAGCCCTGGCATGGGACGGCTGCTGAAGCCGGGGCTTCGGGAAAGCTGTCGGAACGGCCCTCGACCACCCTGCTCGCGCCGGGTGCCATGGCGCGCTTCGCGTTCACGGTCGAGATTGGGCAATAGCTTTCACAGGGAAGCCCTCCTCTGCATGACGTGCAAAGCAGGGCTTCTCTGGAAGGTTTTCCTATGACGAACGCCGGCGTTCAGTGGGCGCCGGCGCCGCCGCCAATCTGCGGCTTCTTGGTGAAAAGCAGGCAAATCGCCGCCAGTGCCAGAACCACGCCGATGACAGCAAAGGTGTCGCTGAAGCCCAGGATCAATGCCTGACGCTTGACGATCTGACCGATCGCGACGATTGCCTTGTGCGATGCGACAGCCGGGTCGGTCACCCCGTGCTGGATGAAGTAGCCGGTAAGCTTGCTCAGGCGATCGCGAACTTCATCACGGGTCAGCGTGACCGACTGGCCGATGATATTGGAATGAAACTGCTCGCGCTTCGTCAAGATGGTGCCGAGCGAGGCCGTACCAATCGCGCCGCCGAGATTGCGCAGCATATTGGTCAGGCCCGAGGCGGCAGCAGCGTCGACAGGCGCGATGCCGGCCGTAGTGATCGCTGTGATCGGCGTCAGCACCAGGGCTTGACCGATGGCACGCACGATATTCGGGAACCAGAACTGGTCACCGGCATTGTCGGCCGAGAGCATGATGTTCATGAAGCAGCTGATCGCGAAGATCGAGATGCCGAGGAAGCCGACATAGCGGGCATCGAAACGCTTCATCAGGACCGGCACCAGCGGGATAAGCAGGAGCTGCGGTAGGCCGGTCCAGGCGAGCACGTTGCCGATCTGCTCGGCATTGTAGCGCTGCACCTGGCCGAGATATTGCGGCAGGATGTAGACGGTGCCGAAGAGGGCGACGCCGACCAGCACATTGACCAGCACGCCGATGCCGAAATTACGCTGGGTGAGCAGCCGCAGCTTGACCAGCGGCTTCTTGACCGTCAGCTCGATCCAGATGAATGCGGCAAGGAACACGAAGGCGACGATGCTGAGCTTGACGATGACAGGCGAGGAGAACCAGTCGTCCTTGTTGCCTTCCTCAAGCACGGTCTGCAGCGCCGAAAGACCGATCGCCATGGTGATGATGCCGGCCCAGTCGCCTTCCTTCAGAAGGTGAAGCTGCATCGGCTGCTTTTCCAGCGTCAGGGCAAGCGCGGCGGCCATGATGAAGCTTGGGATCGTGTTGATGAAGAAGATCGTCTGCCAGCCGTAATTTTCCGTCAGGTAGCCGCCGATCGTCGGGCCGATGGCCGGGGCGAAGGTGACCGATAGCGCAAAGATGGCAAGGCCAAGCGGCTGCTGGTTCTTCGGCAGCTTGGTCAGCACCATGGTGAAGGCCATGGGGATCAGGCCGCCGCCGGCAAAGCCCTGCAAACCGCGCAACAGGATCATCGTGCCGAGATCATGGGCGAAGGCACAGGCCATCGAGAAAAGCGGGAAGAGGATGGAATTGAAGAGGATATAGCGGCGGAACGAGAAAACATTGCTGAAATAGGCCGTCAGCGGAATGACGACGATCTCGCCGATCAGGTAGGAGGTGGATATCCAGGCGCCGTTGTCGACGCCCGTTCCGATGCCGCCCTCAATATCGAGGAGGGAGGCATTGGTGATCTGGATGTTGAGGATCGCCATGAAGGCGCCGATCATGCCGGCGAGAACGGCGATCCATTCCCTTGTGCTGGCCTTGGTGCCGGCATCCGGCCGCGATATGGGGGCGGCTGTTGCTGCGATCGTGGACATGACACTATCTCCTCGTCCCGGCCTAGCTGCGATCGTTCTTGGTATCGATACTCGGCTGGACGGACATGCCGGGGCGCAGATCGCCGTTTTCGGCCGCGTCGCCGTCAAGGACGATCTTCACAGGAATGCGCTGGACCACCTTGGTGAAATTGCCGGTGGCGTTGTCGGGCGGCAGAAGAGCGAATTCCTGGCCGCTGGCCGGGGCAAGGCTGTCGACATGGCCGTGATAGGTGCGGCCCGGGAACATATCGACTTCGATATCGACAGGCTGGCCGGCATGGACGTCGGTCAGCTGCGTTTCCTTGTAGTTGGCGACGATATAGGCGGATGTCGTCGGCACGACAGCCATCAGCTGAGTGCCGGCCTGGACATATTGGCCGACACGCAGTGTGCGGTTGCCGACGGTGCCGTCGACGGGCGCGACGATCGTCGCATAGGAAAGATTGAGCTCGGCCTGACGGGCAACGGCCTGATCATGGGCAAGTGTCGCCCTCGCCTGAGCGAGCTCAGCATTCAGGAGCGCGACTTGCTTGACGGCGGCGTCGAGGGCGGCCGTGTCGCGCACGATCGTCGCCTGGGCGGCGGCAATGGCGGAAGCAGCCTGCTGTGCCGTCTGCACTGGTGCATAACCGCTGGTGGCAAGGTTTGTGTACCGCTTGTTGTTCTGCTCGGCGAAGGTCTCGTTGGCCTTGTCGACATCGAGCGTTGCCCGGGCAGAAGCGATGGCCGATTGCTGGATATCGAGCGAAGCCTGCTTGGCGTTGATGGTGGCTTCGGCGGCCGCGACATCGGCCTTAGCCTGATCGAGCGCGGCGCGGAAATCGCGGTCGTCGATGCGGGCCAGCGGCTGACCGGCCTTGACCGTCTGGTTGTCCATGACAAGGACCTCGGAAAGATAACCCGAAACCTTCGGCGCGACCGTCGTGCTGTCGGCCTTGACGTATGCGTCGTCGGTCGAGATTTCGAAGCGGCCGACCGTCCAGTAATCATGGCCGTAGTAGGCGCCGGCGGCGATCAGCACAATGGCCGTTGCGCCGAGCAGCAATCCGCGAGCGCGGCGCTTGCGGGCCGGAGGTTCCGAAAAGACGGCAGGCTCGACGGGACGCGGCGCGCTGCCGGCATCAAAGGTTGCGGGCGCCACTTCCGCGGTGGTTTCCGTCGCAGGTGCGTTGTTGTTCAGAGCCTGCAGCGTTTTGATCGACATTGTCTCTCTCCTTGTGGTGAGGTCGCTGTCGCTACCGGCCGCGGCCCTTGAAAGGCAAATTGGAAACTTGCTGTTTTCCAAAATATGTATTAGATAATGGATGTCAACAGAAATTTGGAAAATACGCATGGTCCAAAATCACGAAATCGAGAAAAGGCCGCGAGGTCGACCGCAAATCCGTTGTGACGACGATACGAGAAGCGTGATCATCGAGGCGGCTAACCGGCAGTTCCACGAGAATGGCTATGCAGCGGCGAGCATCGCCGCGATCGCCCAGGAGGCCGGCGTCTCGACCAAGACGCTCTACCGCCTGTTTCCGACGAAGGCCGACCTCTTTTCCGAGATGATCATCGAGCGGACGGACCGCTTCCTCATGTCGGTGGACCCCGGCACGCTCGCCGTGGCGGATCTCAGGCAAGGGCTGGAGCGCATGCTGATGGCCTATGGCATGCTGACGCTCTCGCTGGATACGATCACCATGACCCGGCTTGTCATCAGTGAATCAGACCGTTTTCCCGAGATCGCCAATACCTTCTATGAGAAGGCGATCGTTAGAACGAACAGGCTGATGGAGGACTGGCTGCGCAGGCAGATCGACCGTGGACTGATCGCGCTCGATGATCCGCATGCGGCCTGCGGCATGCTCCGCGGGATGATGATCATGGAGCCTCAGCGCGCCGCGATGCTGCGCCAGGAGCAACCGCCGAAGATCGACGCGATCGCGGCGCGGGCGAAGATGTGCGCCGATCTGTTTTTGAAGGGTTGCGCGCTCTGAAGCATCGCCCGGGCTCCAGAGCGCGATGATTTTTCCTTCAGGGCGGCCACATGCGGACGGGAAACAATATCGCGGTCCGGTCGTGGGTGGTGCCGCAACCGCTTGCGCCCTCAGGTCGGCGGGGCGTCCAGTGCATGCAGAATGCCACGCAGTTCGGCAAGACCGCGCATGCGGCCGATCGCCGGGTAGCCCGGCGTGACCGTCTTGCTGAGATCGTCGAGCATGCGGTGGCCGTGGTCCGAGCGGAAGACGATCGTGTCTTGCGCGCCGCGGCGGCGGTCTTCGGCAACCAGTTCGCGGAGAACCGCGACCATGTCGACATCGCCCTCCAGATGCGCGCTTTCATGGAATGTACGGCCGTCGCCTTCGCGCGTCGTGGCGCGCAGATGGGCGAAGTGGATGCGCGAGGCGAAACGCCGGGCGATCGCCGGCAGGTCGTTGTCGGCGCGCACGCCGAGACTGCCGGTGCAATAGCACATGCCGTTGGCTGCCGACGGCACCGCATCGAAGAGAGCGGCGTAATCATCGGAGGTCGAGGCGATGCGTGGCAGGCCGAACAGCGAGCGCGGCGGATCATCCGGATGCAGGGTCAGCTTGACGCTACGCGCTTCGGCCGCCGGCGTCACCGCCTCCAGGAATTCAATCAGATGCCGGCGCAGCCTTGCGGCATCGATGCCGCTATAGGCGACCAGCTTTTCGCGGAAAGCCGGAATGGTCAGAGGCTCGGTGGTCGAGCCCGGCAGAGCCGATGTGATGATGCGGGTGATCTCGGCGATCTCCTCTTCCGACATCGCCTCGAAGACGACGCGCGCCCGTTCGCGATCCTCATCAGAATAATGCTGTGCCGCATCCGGCCGCTCCAGAATGAAAAGATCGAAAGCCGCGAAACGTTCGTGATCGAAGCGCATGGCGGTGGCACCGGTCGGCGTCACGAAATCGAGTTCGGTGCGCGTCCAGTCCACGACAGGCATGAAATTATAACAGATGATTGGAATACCGCAGGCGGCCACCGCTTCGAGGCTTGCGATCCACGCCTCAATCTCGGCCTTCGCCTCACCGCCCTTGCGCTTGACCGCGTCGGGGATCGGAATGCTTTCGACTACCGACCAGACGAGGGCCGAACGGTCGCCAGGCGTGGTCTCGATCAGCGATTGCCGCTCGCGTACTTCCTTCTCCGTCCAGGCCCTGCCGATCGGCACCTGATGCAGCGACGAGACGATGTTGGTCGCTCCCGTCTGGCGGACATCATCCAGCGTCACCGGCCCTTCCGGCCCGAACCATCTCCAACCCTGCCGCATTATTCTTCCTTCCTCGCCTTTTCGTTTCGTGGTGGTCCCGCCGTCAGCAGAAATAATCGGGGTAGCGTGAGCGCAGCTCGTCGACATCGGGAATGACGGCGCTCAAGTGGTGGATCATGGCGCTACGCGCGGCCGCTGCATCATGGGCAGCGAGGGCGTCGCGGATGATCATATGTTCGGAAACCACGTTGCCCATGCGCCCGAGCGCCGGCAATGTCAGCCGCCGGGCCCGGTCGAGCTGCACCTTGACAGCCTTCAGAATCGCCCAGATGCCGGGATAACCTGATATCTGCGCGATCGCCTCGTGGAAGGCTTCATCCTCCTCGTGGAAGCTTGCGGTGTCGCTGACCGCTGCATGCGACCGCTGACGCTCTATACTCGCATCAAGACGGGCGATATCGGCGGTGGTGGCGGTCTGAGCCGCCATTTCGACGGTGGTGCCTTCAAGCGCCTTGCGCACGACGACCGCCTCGGGAATCGCCGAGACCGGCACCCGCGATATGACGGTGCCCGACTGCGGAAAGATATCGACCAGTCCGCCTTCGGAGAGCCTCAACAACGCCTCACGCACCGGAGTGCGGCTGACGCCGAATTCGTCCGCGATCCGCTTTTCCTGCAAAAACAGGCCGGGCGGCATCCGCAGCGAGATGATATCGGCGTAGAGACGCTCATAGATGGCACCGGCCGTGGTGACGCGGCGCGGCCTGCGACCGGCTTCCTGCGAAAGCGGGCCGACAAGCGCATCGGTTTCTGGGGCTTGCCTCATAAACGGTACCGGGACTTTGGTCTTTGGCATACTAGTATATCAGTTTTGACGTCCTGCCAAGGTATCGCGTCGCCCGGCATGTTGACTGACCAGAGTTCTGAAACAGCCTTTCTACGCTGATCGAGCTCCGTGTGGAACTTCGATCAGCGGAATTGGTTGAAACCCCATCAAGGAGGCCCCGATGAAAAATCCGTTACGAGCACAAACGAAATCGCGACCGAGGGCACGCAGATGAAGGATTCGTCCCCAACCCGCACGGGCAAAGGCAAGACGGCGCGGAAAGCCATGCGGGAAGCCACAGAGCAGGACATCGGTTCTCAGGCAGCTGCCCGTGAGGACGAGATCCGGAAAAGGGCACATTCGCTGTGGGAGAAGGAAGGGAGACCGGAAGGCAAGCATCGGGATCACTGGATCCGTGCCGAGCACGAGCTAGATGCACGCGGTGAGACGGACAATCCTCCCAGGCTCGAGGCGCTGCGAGAGGCGTCGCGCGAACATTTCGACGCCTTCCTCGTCAAGACGGATCTGGAAGACGCGGATCAACGCGAAGCCTCACCCGGCACACGCGAGCAGAATTGAAGTTGCAGCCCGAGCAAAATTTAGGACGAGCATATTCAGGAAAGGTCCCGACATGGCTGACAAACAGGATTTGACCGCCGGCTTTACCGGCACACCCGTCGAACAGCCGGAAGGATTGGCCAGGGCTGCCCGATCGGCGGCGAGCGGCGTGAAACGCGAGGTCTATGCAGTCACCGCCGGCGCCAGAGACCACCCGCACACTACAAGCGCATTGCTGCTTGGCATTGGTCTTGTGGCGTTCGGGTTCGGCTATCTCCTTGGTCGGTCACCGGCGGAAAGCTCGACCCGCTCCTATTCGCGTTAGCTGTAGGCATCAACGAATGAACCGCGCAAGCGGGAAGAATGATAGCGGCGGATCGTGTGTTCGAACGGCGTCACCATACGCGGTAACGACAACTCCTCACGGCATAGTCGCGCCTCAAACATATTTCGTCATCGCATCGGCCTTGCCGTTGCAGGCTTTGCAGGCGCACCGAAGGTGGAGCAAGAAGCGTCCAAGTTTGTTGTTGGCGGAATACGACAGTGAGAAAAGCGCGGGCTACGCTCGCATCCACTGCTTGACAGCGATGAAAACGGTCCTTAGCGAGGCTGGATCAAAGACACCTCAGGATCAGCAAAGTGAATTACTTCAGGCAACTCGTGATTGCGGTACTTCATCCCGGGAGCGGGTCTGGAAGCGCATTTGATCGCAACAACGGCATTGCGGTTTTTCTCTTTGCAATCCTGCCCGGTCTTTCTCCCAATTTCAACGGGTTCATCCTCCTCGGGTCGATGCTGTCAGGCATCTACTGGTTGGCGACTGCCCGCTTTCCTATGAATTTGTCAAAGTCAGACCGAGCGGTCGCCATTTGCATGACGATCTACCCGCTGGTGATGATCGCCAGCATCGTCATCAATCCGCCTTACTCCGAAGTGCCAGACTGGATATTCCGGCTCCTGCCCTTCTTTTCGATCTGGCTGATATTGCCGCGAATGCGCCAATCTCCCGATGGCCGCCTCGTACCGCTGTTTATCCTCGGCGCCGGGATCGGCATGATCGTTACCTTTCTCATCAGCCTGCTGCAGATCATGTTTCTGATGGAGAGAGCAGAGGCCGGGACGTCGAATGCTGCACTCCTCGGAATCATAGGCCTTCTTTTCGGGGGGATTGCGCTCCTTAACGTTCAATCTCCTAAAAGCGTGGAACAACGAATTGCGATCTTGGGATATGCCGCCGGCCTCGGTTGCGTGCTGCTTTCCGGCACGCGTTCGGCCTGGCTGGCCATTCCCGTCCATCTCGTCATCCTTCTCTGGTATTTTCGCAAACACAGCTTCCATCTGAGTTTGCGCAGTCTCGCCATTACCGGTTCTCTGCTGTTTGCGGGACTTATCGCGCTAGGCAGTGGCCAAATCCTCCATCGCATCCAGGCGCTGCAGGAAAATATGGCAGCACTTGAACGCAGCGAAGATGAAGTTACCTCACTCAGCGCACGGGTCGCCTTGTACAAAGGCGCACTGTCGGCAATCAGCAAGGACCCGTGGACCGGTTATGGCCCGCAAAACAGGATGCCCTCGGTCTTGGCGGAACTACCTGACAGCTTAAGGCCGCAGTTGACCTATTCGCATGTCCATAACGGCTTTCTGACTGCGGGGATTGACGCCGGCGTTGCCGGCATCGCGGCGCTTTCGCTGCTGCTGCTGGCGCCCTTGATCGCCGCGTGGAAAAAGGAACCCGGCCCCGGCAGGGACCTGTCCATGGCGCTGGCGCTTCTTCTCACCAGCAGCTTCATTATTACCGGCAGCGTCGGCATCATGTTCAACCAAAAGGCACTGGATCCGATCTTCGCCTATATGGTCGCCCTCATTTGCGTGGATAGGGGCAGCACACGCTTCGCGCCCGTCGTGCGAAGCTGAATTCCCGCGCTCAACGCTGTGAATCGTCGGCTTCAGGCTGCCGTAGTGGTTTCGGCGCCGGTGAAGGCAAGATCCGACACCTCACCGGTTGAGGAATAGCCGGAGACAAGTTCTGCGAGGGTCGCGCGTGCCGCGACCATATCGTTTCGATCCAACGCCGCATTGAGCGAGCTGAGTCTCTTTGAAAGCTCGGGCCAGTACAGGAAATCCTCACGAGCCTTCATAATCCTGGGATGTTCGGTTGTCTCAGGATTATCCCCGATCAACAGTTCTTCATAAAGCTTCTCGCCTGGCCTCAGGCCGGTAACGGAAAGCTCGATGTCCCCCTCGGGATTATCCTGGTCGCGGACGGTCAATCCCGAGAGCTCGACCATTTTGCGGGCGAGATCTGCGATGCGGACGGGCTCGCCCATGTCGAGCAGGAAAACATCCCCGCCTTCGGCCATGGCGCCCGCCTGAATGACAAGTTGCGAGGCCTCTGAAATGGTCATGAAGTAGCGGGTTATTTTCGGGTGCGTCAAGGTAACTGGCCCGCCTTCCTTGATCTGCTGCCGGAACAGCGGCACGACGGATCCGGAGGAACCGAGGACGTTTCCGAACCGGACCATCGAGAAATTCGTGCGTACTCTGTCAACGGCCGGTTCTGCGGCAAGCGCCTGCAGAACCATCTCCGCCAGCCTCTTGCTGGCGCCCATCACATTCGTCGGACGCACGGCTTTGTCCGTGCTGATCAGCACGAAATTCAAGACGCCGCATTTATTCGCCGCCCGTGCGGTGGCGAGCGTCCCCATGACGTTGTTCTTGATGCCTTCCACGGCATTGTGTTCGACGAGAGGCACATGCTTGTAAGCAGCAGCATGATAGAGCGTCTGAGGCCGCCAGCTCTGCATAATATGTTCCATCCGATCCTGGTCGCGGACGGAACAAAGGATCGGAACGATCTGCAGGCTTTCGTGCTTGTAAAGTTCGGCCAGCTTCAGCAACTCGGCGTGAATATTATAAAGCGCGAACTCATTCTGATCGATGAGGATTAGACTCGAAGGCGCATTGCGCAGAATCTGGCGACAGAGTTCACCGCCGATCGAACCGCCGGCCCCCGTGACCATCACCACCTTGTTGCGCATCGCCTTGTCGAGCAATTCCTGCCGCGGCGCCACTGCTTCCCTGCCCAGCAGGTCTTCGATCTCCAACTCACGAATGTCCGAGACGGCGACACGGCCCTGAGCAAGCGCCGTGAGGTCCGGCAATGTCCGAACATTCACCCTGGCCTTGCGGATGCGCTCGAGGATTTCATTGCGCCGCTGCCGCGATGCCGATGGCAGAGCAAGAAGCACGTTGTGCACGCCAAGAGCTTCGGCGAGCACCGGAAGGTCGGACGGGTCGTAGATCGGCAGCCCGCCCATGATGCCGCCCTTAAGACGCGGATCATCATCAAGGTAGCCGACGACATTGAGTTCGGCGCTGTTCGTCAGAGCACCGGCGAGTTGTCGGCCGGCATTCCCTGCTCCGTAGATCAGCACCTTGGCGAGCGTATTCTGGTGAAGGATACGCTGATAGGTATCGCCGAGCCAATAACGGATGCTCAACCGCGACAATCCGATCGCAATCAGCAGCAGGAAAGGCTGCAGAATACCGACGGTTCTCGGAACGCCCGGGACGCTCAGCGCCGTAAATATCGTCATGAAGGCGACGCCGTAGATCGCAATAGCCTTCAGAACCGCGATGAAAGCGGCAAGACCGGCGTAACGGAAAATTGCCCGATACATGCCCATGACGATGAAGATGGGAAGGGCCATGCACAGGGAGACGAAGACCGGCAACCACTGCACGCCGGTCAGCACCGTCCATTCGTTCAGGCGGAAGCAATAGGCCAGCCAGATCGTCAGGACGCAAAAGCTTGAATCCACCAGCAAGGCGAGAGCGCGTTTGGCAGCACGCGGCATCGCCAGCAGCGGGGCGACGAGCGCCTGCATCGGCACTAAGAACCATGCTGAGCGTGGCGTCTCAGTGGGGGTATTTTCAGGCATTGCTTCCCAGCGTCTCGCAGATCAATCAGACAATCACCTTCTTGTCATTTTCTACAACGAGCGCAACTGAAATAATCGGAACTCAAGGTCTTCCGCAGCACTTATCTATCAGAAGTAGGTAATTTAATGCTTTATTCCCTTGCGGCGGATAACCTTCCCGGCGGTCAAAAACAGGATGCGCATGTCGAAGCCGATCGAGCGCCGCTGAAGATATTCGACGTCGAATTTCACCTTGTCCGGAATCGGCAATTCGTCACGGCCGTTGATCTGAGCCCACCCGGTCAATCCGGGCAGGAGCTGGTCGACGCCGTGGGCCGTCCGCAATTCGATCAGATCGTACTGATTGTAGAGCGCCGGCCGAGGCCCGACGAAACTCATCCTGCCCCCCAGAATGCACCAGAGTTGCGGCAATTCGTCGAGGCTGGATTTGCGCAGAAACGAACCGATGGGCGTCAAAAACCGATCGGGATTTTCGAGCAGATGTGTAGCAACCGTCGGCGTGTCGACGCGCATGCTGCGAAATTTCGGCATCAGGAAGATCTGGTTGAAGCGGCCGACACGTTTTGACCAATAGAGGATTGGCCCCGGTGAGGTCAGTCGCACACAGAGAGCGACGACAAGGATCGGAACAAACAGGATGACCGACGTGACCACAGCCAGAACAATATCGACTGCCCGTTTCAAACCCATGCTCCGCACTTGTTCCATTGTCTCGTCAGGGGATTTCGCCATCCACCCCACCGCGCCGTATCGTCAAAAACGAGTTTCGCGTCAACTCCAGTCGGCATCGTTTCCTCAAGGGAACTCTGGCTTAGTTTATCGTTTCAAACCCGAGAGACCAATATGTGCCTGTGCTTAGGAGGACCGCTGACGCCTTGACGCCTCCCGGCAAATCCTTCTTGGAACCGACAGACGGGCCTCGCATTTAGGTGCTGCGCTACATCTATACATCCAGTGATCTGCGGAGAACGGAGGACCTCTCTTGGAACGATCGCTATTTCTCGCCAAGCTTCTGGGGCCGACATTCGTCGCCGTCTCGCTGGGGATGATGCTCAATCTCGGCCTGTACCAGACTATAATCGCCGAAGGGCTGCACGCCGGCATCTTACTCTACCTGTCCGGATTCCTGTCGATGCTGGGCGGTCTGGCATTGTCAACCTGCACAACAGGTGGCAGATGGACTGGCGGGTCGTCATTACAGCACTGGGTTGGTTGATGACAATCGGTGGCGCCGTCCGGATCGTCCTGCCGCAAATAGCGATTGCGGTAGGTTCGACTATTTCCAGCGGTCGCACCTCCGTAGTCGCCGCCGCACTGGCGACCGGGGCGCTGGGCGGGTTCCTCAGTTTCAAGGGTTACATGCGGCGCTCCTAGGCCATGAGATTTTCCTCTCCCCTCGCCTGCCAAGCGGAAGTGGCTAACCTGGTGATCTTGAAGGGAGAAGGCACCAATGAGAAGCTATCTCCCCCTTTAGTTCCGTCACCCTTCGTTAACTATAAGTTCCCGCGGCGAATACCGCTTGGAACTTCATCCCGTTTTGCCTCTGATCGGCAAATTGGTGCGGGCAAGCGCCATCAACATCGGTCCGATGGCAAATTCTCCCCTTTCGGCACGGCGCGTCAAGTCGCGGAGATAGCCGCCGGCGGAGTTGATGTGCCCTGACCTTTCGAGGACACAAGCGATGACGGTGGCCGCATTTTCAGGCCCCATGATCTCACAAGCCTGTTCGTAGGCCGACGGACTGACCCCGAGCATCGAACGAACGACCACCGCCGCTGCCATCAGATCGCGCCAGGAGCCAACCGAGCCCTGCGGTCCGTAGGCCGCGATCTCGGGGCAGGCCTGCAGCACCAGGCCCAGCGGAAAGGATTTGAGCCCGCCGCTGCCGACGGAGGCAGATCTGGCATCCCGGACCTGGCCGTTCGTCTCTTCCACTTTCTGCATTCGGGCTGCCGGTTCGGCCCGACCTGCCGATCGATCGTCCGCCGTTGCGCCCTGCTTCGTTTCGAAGCTTGGTTCAAATTCAGTGATGGAATGTGGGTTTGAATTCTGTATGTGCCGCTCATAATGTGGGGCATTGCCGCTTTGATTTCGTGTTTCTTCGTGCAGTTCCAACTGATTGGTAATTTCGTCGCGCAGCAGTTCCAATTCGTCGAGCCCGGCGGCGATCTGGGCAGCCGATGGCGAGCGTGGCAGTCGTTCGACAATATCGCGGAAATGCAGATGGATCCGACCCCAGTCGCCGGCGACCCCCTCTTCCAGCGCCATCTCGATGAGCTTGGCAACGTCGCGACGGCATAGCGTCAGGCGCTCTCTGAGCCGTTGAAGATACAATCGTTCGGCCGCCACCTCTGCCGCCAGTCGCTCGATCTCGTCCGCGCGCGCGAGCAGCGGCGCCAATGAGAAGCCGAATGCCTCGCGGATGTCCCCACCCTGCTCCTTGCGGGCATAACGCTTGCCGTTCGGGCTGTCCTTGCGGATGAGCAGCCCAGCCTCGACCAGGCTCGCCAGGTGACGGCGGATCGTCTGCTCCGCCATTCCATGCGCGCGCAGGGAGAGCTGGGCGTTGGACGGGAATACGACAAGCCCATTGTCCTCGGAGAGCTCTCCCTTGGGATAAAAGCTTAGCAGCGCGTTGAGGATGGCGAGCGCCCGGTCGGTGATGCCGAGCAGCGGCTTGGCCTCACACAGGGCGCGGTAGAGTTTCCACTTGTCGATCGATTGGCCGGGCTCGATTCTTCGGGCCGCCGCCTGGCTTGCCAACATGCCAAACGTCATCAGCCGCCGCCCGAAGGGCGTCGTCACATTTCCACTTTCCATTTTCTTCGCCTTCTTCAAGGCAAAAGATCACGGCTCACCAAATTCGGTGCCAAAGACTCTTGACTATGATTCGCGGAAATGTGATTCTCTGGGTGTCTAGATCAGAGAGGGCTTCCGCGACGGCAACGTTCGGGGGCCTTTTCTTTTGCTTATTGATCTCCGTTCTTCGTCGAATCCTGTGTCTTCTCGAACGCCTCGTAGAGGCGATCCAGATTGCTGGCGATGTAGGCTCCAAAGGCGGATGCCTTTTCTGCCTTCAGCGCGATGGTGAACTGCTTTCCATCATCCTTGATCTTCGCCTTGACGGCTCCGTCCTGGCGCTGCCAAGCGCGAGCTACGGGCTGAAGCGCAGCGGTGGACGAGGGTTGATGCTTCCTGCTGATGAAGGCAACGAGCATGTCGAAGCGGGCATCCGGCTCCGCCGTCTCGAACTCCACCGACCTGGTGAACTCGATCGCCCGAGCGGCGATGTTTTCTGTCTCGAATTTCACAGAAAGATCATGCCAGCGGTCACGGCCGGTGGTCTTGGCCGCGCCGATCGCAGCCAAGACTTCGGCTGGAATCCGCTTGGTGACGGACAGCATCTTGGAAACCGTGGTCTTGTCGGCGCCGAGGGCCGACATGATCGTATCCCTGTCGAAGCCCAACGTGTCGAGCCGGTCGGCGAACATCGTCCTCTCGATGAAGGACAAATCGGCGCGCGCCGAATTCTCCTGTCCCTGAGCAATGACGTGGTCGCGATCGTCTAGCTTCTTGACCACCGCGCGGACGGGCCGGCCGAGCTCTTTTGCAGCGCGGGCGCGGCGATGCCCGAAGGCGATCTGATATCGGCCGTCTTTCTCGGGATGCGGACGCACGAGGATCGGCGAATCCTGGCCGCGCAGACGAATCGCCTCGACCAGCTCGCGGAACTGCTCGTCGGTATGGACCAGCCGATCCGTCACGAAGGAATCTTCGATCAGCCCGGGATCGAGATCGACCACCGTCTCGCCGCTCGCCAACTGCTCTTCGATCACCTTGGCGGCATCCGCCTTCGCAGCCAGTGCATCAATGCTGCGCGTGACGGCCCCGAGAGCGCCGATCCCTTTATAGGTGATGTGCTGCCTCTCATCGCGATGGGTCGGCTCATCCTCGTTGTTTACCGCAGTAAACTTCTTGGAGTCGTCCATCAGGCCAGAAAGGAGATTCTTACGCGCCATCAGCCATCTCCCCGCCCCTGTTTACCGCAGTAAACTTCCTGATCATTTCCGCCCCCACGCCTTGTGGATCAGATCGACAATTTCGGTGTTGACCGCATCCATTGCCTCCATGGCGCGGTCGTAGGTCGCCCGGGTAAACTGACTTCGCTCGACCTCATAAAGCGTCTGGTTGGTCATCGCCGCATCTGAAATCGCCACGCTGCGCAACATCGGATTGGTGAGCACGTGGTTCTTGAACATCGACCGCATGAAGGCGACCATCTGTGTCTGCGGCCCATCCTGTGGATCGTAGCGGGTCACGAGATACCGCAGCCAGTCGAGGTGCATGTTGCCGCCGGCGCCCTTCAGCGTGTTCAGCACTTCACCAAGCATCTGCAGGAACTGGCACATCGACATGACATCGAGCATCTGCGGATGAACGGTGATCAGGACCGCCGTCGCGCCGCAAATGGCGCTCATCGTCAAAAAGCCGAGTTGGGGAGGGCAGTCGATGATGACGACGTCGTAGTCGTCGGCGACCGAAGAAAGCGCCTCGTCCAGCCGCGCGAAGAAGACGCGTCCATAGTCGCCTGCCTTGCCCTGAGCGAGGACCCGGGGCGTGTCATGCTCGAATTCCATCAGCTCGAGGTTGCCCGGCACCAAATGAAGGTTCGGGAAATTGGTCGGCCGGATCACCTCCCGCAGCGGCCTCCGCCGATCGTCGTAGCGAATGGCGGCGTAGAGCGTCTCGTTCTCGTTGACGTCGAACTCCGGCTGAAAGCCGTGGATGGCCGAGAGAGACGCCTGCGGGTCGAGATCGACGGCAAGGACGCGGTGACCTGTCAGGGCGAGGTGCTGGGCAAGATGCGCCGCACTTGTCGTCTTGCCGCTACCGCCCTTGAAGTTGACGACGGCGACGACCTGCAGATGTTCGTGGCCGCGGCGATGGCGCACATAATGTGTTCCGGCGCGAGCATTGTGCTCGAGGAAGGCGCGCATCTCCTCCATCTGTTCCGCGGTGTAGGACCGACGGCCCGACGGCGTAACCTGGGGGAGGGCACCCTTGCCCTCCAGCGACAGATTGCGAAGATAGCCGCTGGTCACGCCGAGAAACCGCGCCACTTCGGCAAGCTGAAATTCCCTGAGCCCCTTCAGCGCGCGCGGCGGAAACATCTCGAGTCGATGCTGCTTCAGCTTGTCGGATAGTTCCTGCGCCTGACCGATGATCAACTGATCGACCTCGGAAATTGCTTTCTCTATTTGCGGTGCCATATTCATGGAAATCTCGAAAATGCGATTTAAAAGCTCTACGCGCTTTGAAACCGCATTTAGCGCCGATTCTGGAGGAGTGGCAAGGCAAATAGGGTTAACAAGACCCTATGAAGAAGTTGTCCAATCTTTTTCAAGCACTTGCCCAAGCGAGCGGACCCTTGGTCCGTACGGCAATCGCGCATTCACAGGCCGAATCGGACGAGGCCAGGCTGCAACAATGGCATTGTACCGAAATCGCAACGTCGAGCATGCAAACCTTTGACGTAAGCCCGGCCCGTCGGGACGATGGAGCGTCGCATGCCAGAAAGGCGTGCCGCGGCTGGCCGGCCAGCCGCGGCTTGGCAAATGACCTAGATCTGAACTCACACGAGAGTTGCCGGTCTGTCCGTTTACTCCCCGAGCGGATGGGAGATATCCGCGGTGGAGGCCGCGGCTGTCGGACCGCGGCTTTCCGCCTGGCCCATCGCCGTCACCAGTGCGATGATCGTTTCACGGATGTCGGGATCGGCGATCTTCAGAAAGGCACGATTGAGCACCAGTCCCTCTTTGGTTTGCAGGAATTCGGCAACCGGATCGGTATGGTTCGGTCCACCCAGCCCTCGCACCGCCAACCGCTCGGAGTCGCCCTGCTCGAAAAAAAAGCTCGGTGACGTGTGAAGCACCTCGGCGATCCGCTGCAATCGACTCGCGCCGATGCGATTGATGCCCTTCTCGTATTTCTGAACCTGCTGAAAGGTCACGCCGATCTGCTCGGCAAGCCGCTCCTGGCTCATTCCGAGCAATTGCCGCCGCGTTCTGATGCGCGCTCCGACATAGCTGTCTATGGCATTTGGTGTCTTGACATTCATCGCGTATTTTCAGCCTCGATTGCATTTCAACCTGGGCTAGCTGTAGTGCCCCTGTGAGTGGTTTGCCACGGGTGTTTTCACATAGCAAACGACATATGCGATGATCCCGGCTGACTGTGGTATGAAAACCCCCATCGCAAAGACGGGCGAGCGTGCAAGAACCCGCTCGACCGAAGCAAAATCGAACAAAAGCCGTACCAATCCTGGAGAAACCGGGCTGGTGATTGCGGCCAGGCGTGGGTTAAATGCTTTTCAGCGACCGTCGCTCGACAGTCTTGCCAGCCCCGATCGCCGCAAATCCATAGAAAACGACGCAGTACGGCACCGATCGTGCCCGTTCAGGAGAGATATTGATGGCAACCGTTGCCGAAGGCGCGCCGCGTTTCGAAAAAACGACGATGTCCATTCTGATGGCGGTCAGCTTCTGTCATATGCTGAACGACATCATGCAGTCGCTGCTCGCCTCGCTCTACCCGCTGTTCAAGGCAAATTACGACCTGGACTTCGTGCAGATCGGCCTCCTTACCATGACATTTCAGGTCACCGCTTCACTGCTACAGCCGATGGTCGGGATCGTCACCGATCGCTGGCCGATGCCCTATTCTCTGCCGGTCGGCATGGCGAGCACCTTTTGCGGTCTCATTCTGCTCGGCAACGCCAGCAGTTTCGCATTGCTGCTGCTGGCAGCAAGCCTGATCGGCTTCGGTTCGGCGGTCTTCCATCCGGAGTCCTCGCGTGTTGCCCGTCTTGCCTCCGGCGGTCGCCACGGTTTTGCGCAGTCCTTTTTCCAGGTCGGCGGCAATGCCGGCCAGGCGATCGGTCCGCTGCTCGCCGCCTTCATCGTGCTGCCGCTCGGGCAGCACAGCGTCTCCTGGTTTGCCGCCATCGCCATGGTCGGCATGATCGTACTGAGCTGGGTGGGCAACTGGTACATGAGCCATAGGCGCCAGAACGCCAGCAGGCCTGCCGTCAGTCGAACCCTGCCGCTGCCGCAGAACAGAGTCGTCTGGGCGCTGCTGATCCTCGTGCTGCTGACGGCAACGAAGAATGTCTACATGGCGAGCGTATCCAGCTACTTCACCTTCTATGTCATCGACAAGTTCGAACTCAGCGTGCAGCAGGCGCAGCTGATGCTCTTCCTGTTCCTCGGCTCGGTCGCCGTCGGCACTTTCCTCGGTGGACCGATCGGCGATCGCTTCGGCGCCCGTTTCGTCATCTGGTTTTCGATCCTCGGCGTCATTCCCTTCGCATTGCTGCTTCCGTATGCGAATCTTTTCTGGACGGGCGTGCTCAGCGTCGTCATCGGCCTGATCTTCGCTTCGGCATTTTCGGCGATCGTCGTCTTTGCCCAGGAGCTGGTGCCCGGCCGCGTCGGTCTGATTGCCGGCGTTTACTTCGGCTTCGCGTTCGGGGCAGGGGGGCTTGGTGCGGCTTTGCTCGGTGATTTTGCCGATACGCACGGCATCGACTTCGTCTACCGCGTCTGCTCCTACCTGCCATTGCTCGGCCTGCTGACGATCTTGCTGCCGCGCATCCCGAAGCAAAAGCGGGCCTGAGGCCATCTAATTCTTCTAAGGCTGTATCGCATCAGGCGCCTGTGAAATGATAAGGTGCGATGAATGAGCCGGAGGAAAGCATGACGAAGAAGACGCTGTCGGATTGGGCGGAGCTTGCGCAGAAGGAGCTGCGTGCCTCGCCCGAAACGCTGACCTGGCAGACGCCGGAAGGCATTGCCGTCAAGCCGCTCTACACGGCCGAAGATCTCGAAGGCGCTGCCCACCTCGGCTCGCTTCCCGGTTTTTCGCCTTTTACCCGCGGCCCGCGCGCCACGATGTATGCCGGCCGGCCATGGACGATCCGCCAATATGCCGGCTTCTCCACGGCAGAGGAATCGAATGCCTTCTACCGTCGCAATCTGGCCGCCGGCCAGAAGGGCCTGTCGGTCGCCTTCGATCTGGCCACCCATCGCGGTTATGACAGCGATCATCCTCGCGTCGAAGGCGATGTCGGCAAGGCGGGCGTTGCAATCGATAGCGTCGAAGACATGAAGATCCTGTTCGACGGCATTCCGCTCGGCGACATGTCGGTTTCGATGACCATGAACGGCGCCGTCATTCCGATCCTCGCCTCCTTCATCGTCGCCGGCGAAGAGCAGGGCGTGCCGAGGGCCGAGCTGTCGGGAACCATTCAGAACGACATTCTCAAGGAGTTCATGGTCCGCAACACCTATATCTATCCGCCCGAGCCCTCGATGCGGATCGTTGCCGACATCATCGAATATACCGCAAGGGAAATGCCGAAATTCAACTCGATCTCGATCTCCGGCTACCACATGCAGGAGGCCGGCGCGACGCTCGTCCAGGAACTGGCCTTTACGCTGGCCGACGGCCGCGAATATGTCAGGGCCGCGATCGCCAAGGGTCTCAACGTCGATGATTTTGCCGGAAGGCTCTCCTTCTTCTTCGCGATCGGCATGAATTTCTTTATGGAGGCGGCAAAACTCCGCGCCGCCCGGCTGCTCTGGACCCGGATCATGGAGGAGTTTCAGCCGAGGATGGCATCCTCGCTGATGCTGCGCACCCATTGCCAGACCTCCGGCGTCTCGCTGCAGGAGCAGGATCCCTATAACAACATCGTCCGCACCGCCTTCGAGGCGATGTCGGCCGTGCTCGGCGGCACGCAGTCGCTGCACACCAATTCCTTCGACGAGGCGATCGCGCTGCCGACGGAATTTTCCGCCCGCATCGCCCGCAACACCCAGCTGATCCTCCAGCATGAGACCGGTGTGACCAAGGTGGTCGATCCGCTGGCAGGTTCCTATTATGTCGAGAGCCTGACAAAGGAACTTGCCGACAAGGCCTGGGCGCTGATCGAGGAGGTGAAAGCACTCGGCGGCATGACGAAAGCCGTCAATGAGGGCTTGCCGAAGCGGCTGATCGAGGAAGCGGCCGCGCGCCGCCAGGCTGCTGTCGACAAGGGCGAAGAAGTCATCGTCGGCGTCAATCGCTACAGGCTCGACAACGAGCAGCCGATCGACATTCTGGAGATCGACAATAGCGCGGTGCGCATTGCGCAGATCAAACGCATCGAGGAAACCAAGCGCCGCCGCGACGGCAACGCCGTGCGCGAAACGCTGGCCGTCCTGGCCGAGACCGCGCGCAGCGGCCGCGGCAACCTGCTCGAAGCCGCGATCGAAGCGGCCCGGGCCCGGGCCACCGTCGGCGAGATATCGGACGCCATGCGCGCTGCCTTCGGCGACCATGCCGCAACACCCGAGGTCATCACGGGCATCTATGGCGAGGCCTATGATAACGAGCCAGAACTCGCCGTCCTCAAGGAGCGCATGACGGAGGTCACGGAAGCGATGGGGCGCCGGCCGAAAATCATGGTCGCCAAGCTCGGCCAGGACGGGCATGACCGGGGCGCCAAGGTTATCGCCTCGGCTTTCGGCGATATCGGCTTCGATGTGCTCGCCGGTCTGCTGTTTCAGACGCCGGACGAGGCAGTCGAGATGGCGGTCGGCGAAAAGGTCAACGTCGTCGGCGTCTCGTCCTTAGCGGCCGGTCACCGGACGCTGCTGCCGCAGCTGGTCGACAGGCTGAGGGAAAAGGGCGGTGGCGATATCATCGTCGTCTGCGGCGGCGTCATCCCGCGGCAGGACTATGAGTTCCTGCACGAACACGGCGTTGCGGCAGTGTTCGGTCCGGGCACAAACGTCCTCGAGGCGGCCAATTCCGTCCTCGACCTGCTGCAGGGCAGGCGGCGGAACCAGTAGTTACAGCAATCCGCGCTTCGCCAGATTGCCCATCAGCGCCGAAATGCCGAAGGTCCAGGGCGGGCATTCGGTGGAGAGGCGCACGGTATTGACGAGAGCGCCGAGCCCCGCCGAGGAAATCTCGACGACATCGCCGATCTTGTGCGTGAAGCCCTGCTTCGGCGCGTCGCGATCCTGCGTCGGTGCAAACAGCGTGCCGAGAAAGAGCATGAACCCGTCGGGATATTGATGATGGGACCCGAGCGTCTGTTTGACGAGATCGGTCGGATCGCGGCTGATCTGCGACATCGAGCTCTTGCCATGGAGCACGAAGCCATCTCGACCGGTGACCTTCAGGTCAAGTTCGGCCTTGCGCACGTTATCCAGATCGTAACCGGCATCGAACAGGCGGACGAAAGGACCAATCGAGCAGGAGGCGTTATTGTCCTTGGCCTTCCCGAGTAGCAGCGCCGAGCGGCCCTCGACGTCACGCAGGTTGACGTCGTTGCCGAGCGTCACGCCCTTGATCTCGCCGCGGCCGTTGACCGCAAGCACGATTTCCGGCTCGGGATTGTTCCAGGTCGAGATCGGATGCAGACCGACATCCGCACCCCAGCCGACGGAAGACAGCACGGGCGCCTTGGTGAAAACCTCGGCATCGGGGCCAATTCCGACTTCCAGATATTGCGACCACATGCCCTCGTCGATGAGGGCCTGCTTGACCTTGGCGGCCTCGGGCGAACCGGCCCTGAGATTGGTGAGGCTGCCGCCGATCAGCGTGCTGACGCGTTCGCGGATCGAGGCGGCGCGATCGGGATTGCCGGCCGCCTTCTCCTCAATGACGCGCTCGATCATTGATTGGGCGAAGGTAACCCCGCAGGCCTTGACCGCCTGCAGATCGGCGGGCGCCAGTAGATAGGGACGCGCCGTGTCCGGCGCTCCCGTACTATTGCCGGCGATCTCCTCCAAGGAGCCGACCGCCTTGCCCTTTGCGGCGCGGACGAAGCCGGCGGCATCCTGTTTTTCGAGCAGGGCGCTCAGCGTCGGCGCGTCGCGCGAGGTAATGTCGACCAGCATCCCCTCGCGAAGCGTTACGATGCTCGGGCCGGCAGCCTCGGGGCTCCAGACGCGGCCGACGAAAAGACCAGCCGAGGCAGCGGCATCGAGAAGGGAATGAGACATGGTGATCCTCCGTCACAGGCAAGCAGGGCGTGTGCTTTGAAAATTTCCGAGATGGCGCCACCCTCCAAGCCGGCAGCGGCTGAAATCGACCACATTCGCGCAGACAGGGCAAGAGATGCTGAAGAAAAAGACTTTCGTCCAATCGGATCGAATGAGCGGCTTGCCGGCAAACGCCGCCAGAAACCAGTAAATAACTATTTAGATACAAAATATCTTTGTAATTTCATATATTTACATATATTGCCACGCACTTTCAGCCTCGATCCCGCCTTGACAGGAGACAAGTTTCGTTATCTGTTTTGCCCGACATGGAGGATGCCGGCGCCAGCCGGTGCTCAGGAAATCCCGGGAGGATATTGCAGCGATGTTGAGATTTGCCGTCGTCGGAATCGACCATGGGCATACATTCGATCACGTGAAGGGATTGCTGGCCGCGGGTGGCGAGTTCGTCGGCTACTGCCCGCAGACTTCGGTGCCGGCATTGCGTGAGGCGTTCGAGAAGAACTATCCCGATGCGCCGCAGATCGATCGGGAAAAGCTGTTCGACGATCCGTCGATCGATGTCATCTGCATTGCCGCGATCCCGCGCGACCGCGCCGGGCTTGCCATCCGCGCGATGAAAGCCGGCAAGGACGTGATGACCGACAAGCCCGGTGTGACGACCTTCGCCCAGCTCGAGGAGGTCAAGCGCACCGTCGCCGAAACCGGCAAGATCTTTTCGATCTGCTTTTCCGAGCGCCATTGCGTGCGCTCCGCCGTCAAGGCCGGCAAGCTCGTCGCCGAAGGCGCGATCGGCAAGGTGATCCAGACGCTCGGCGTCGGCCCACACCGCCTGCAGCTGCCGACAAGGCCCGACTGGTTCTTCGATCCGGAAGCCTTCGGCGGCATCATCGTCGACATCGCCTCGCATCAGGTGGACCAATTCCTGTTCTATACCGGCTCGACATCGGGCGAGGTCATCGCCAGCTCGATCGGCAATTTCGGCATGCCCGACAAACCCGCTTTCCAGGATTTCGGCGAAGTGCTTCTGCGCTCCGACAAGGCGGCGGGTTACGTCCGGGTCGACTGGTTCACGCCGGAGGCGCTGCCGACCTGGGGCGACGGACGCCTAACCATCCTCGGCACCGAGGGCTATATTGAGCTGCGCAAATATATCGACATCGCCGGCCGGCCAGGCAAGGATCACCTCTTCCTCGTCAACGGCAAGGAAATGACCCATATCGATTGCAGCAGCGAGAAACTCGATTATTTCGATGCTTTCACCGCTGATGTCAGCAACCGCACGCAGACGGCAATGACGCAGGACCACGTGTTCGAAGTCTGCCGCCTTTCGCTCGAAGCCCAGACGAAAGCCGCGCGCATCGGCGCTCGCTGAGGAGGAAAACATGACCAGGAAATTGCGCGTCGGCGTCATCGGCGCAGGCATTGCCGCGCGGCATCTGACCGGCTTCGGCTGGAACAAGGATCTTTTCGACGTTCCCGTTCTATGCTCGCTCGATGAGGATCGTGGCAAAGCGCTATGCGAAGAGTTCGGCATCGGTGAATATACGCAGGATGCGGATTCGCTGTTTGCCCGCGACGATCTCGACATCATCGATATTTCAACGCCGCCGAGCTCGCATTTCGAGCTTTGCCGCAAGGGCATCGAATCGGGCAAGCACGTGATCTGCGAGAAGCCGCTCTTCGGCTCAATCGCCGAGGTCGACGAGATGGAGCGCATCCTCGCCCGTTTCCCCGGCAGGAAGCTGATGCCGATCTTCCAGTATCGCTACGGCTCCGGCCTGCAGAAACTGAAGCTGTTGATCGAGCGCGGCCTCGCCGGCAAACCATTCCTGACGACGATCGAGACCCATTGGTGGCGCGGCCCGGACTATTATGCCGTCCCGTGGCGCGGCAAATGGGCGACCGAGCTCGGCGGCGGTCTTCTCGGCCACGCGATCCACGCCCACGACATGCTGAATTACGTGCATGGCCCCTGTGCCGAGGTATTTTCCTATGGGGCGACGCTGGTCAACCCGATCGAGGTCGAGGATACGGCGGCGCTTTCAGTGAAGATGCAGAACGGCTCGCTGGCGACGCTGTCGATGACACTTGGCTCCCGCAAGGAGATTTCGCGGCTGCGTTTCTGCTTCAGCGATCTCGTCGCTGAAAGCATACTCGAACCCTACACGATGGGCCGCGACCCCTGGGTCTTCACGGCGGGAACGGAGGAACACCAGGCGCGGATCGACGAGGCGCTGGCCGCCTACGTGCCGGGCGAGGACGGCTATACCCGCCAGTTCGAGCTCTTCCACAAGGCGATCATCGAGGGCAAGGACCCGCCGGTGACGCTGCAGGATGCCCGCAACTCACTGGAACTGGTGACAGCTGCCTATTTCTCGCAGCGCACCGGCAAGCCGACACCGATGCCGATTGCCGCCGATCATCCGCTCTACCGCTCCTGGCTTCCTCAAGAATAGCGCGTGGCTGCCGGGCTCTGCGAGACGACGGTAGGCCTGATAGGGCGAAGCTTCGAACGTCGGATCATTCCGACGAGGTCTTCGGCACAATCAACGAGAGGATGTCGGGCGGCGCCCGGCATCCACCTTGAACCGTTTCTTGATCCGATCGACAGGTGTTCCGTCCAGAAGCGGAACCTGGACAAGCCTGTCATAGAGCTCGAAACCCATCTTCGCGTAATAGGCAAGACCGCCGACATTGTCGGCACGAATGGTCGCATCGATGAATTCGAGCTCGAGCTCTTCGGCGGCCGCCTGCGTCGCTGCAAAAACGGCGCTGCCGACGCCGGAAATCTTCGGGCTCATGCGGGCAAATGTTGCGATGTCGGCATGACCTTTCGGCGGATCGCCATACAAGCTCAGCGACTGAAAGCCAGCAAGCGACCGATCATGCGCGGCCACGTGGCAGACAAGGGCAAACTCGCCATCGATGAACCAATCTGCGAATTCAGCGGCCGTCAGCGGTGTCTCGAGCGCGGTCGTTCCACCGGCCACAATGATTTCATTCAGGAGACTGCACAGTTGCTCCGCGTCGGCAGCTACCGCTCTTCGAATATGCATGACTTTGGTGGCCCCGTCTTTCGACGACGACCTAGTGGCGAAACCAAGAGAGCGCAAGCGACCACCGGTTTGCGACCTCCGACAATCCCGCTCATCCTTAAAATTTGAAGCCGCCGCCGAAATCCGTTCTCATCCGCAAACGAAAGAAGCACCCATGCTGAAATCCTTCGAACATGTCGGCATGACGGTCAGCGACATGGACCGCACGATCGATTTTTACTGCGGGCTGCTCGGCCTGCGCCTGCATCTGCGAAAGACGATGGCCGACGGCTCTCGGATCGCCTTTCTCGATGCCGGCGGCGGCATGCTGGAAATCGTCGCGCCGGCCGGTGGTGCAGCAAGGGCAGTTGACGTTCCCGAGGGCACGGCAGGGCTACGGCATCTCACCTTCCTGTTCGAAAGTGTCGATGAGACATTCGCCCGGCTGGAACAGGCCGGCGTCCAGGTCAAGGAGCGACCGCGGCTGGCTGTCAATGCCGAAGTTCTGCATAAGGTTGCCTTTCTCCGCGACCCCGATGGCATTCAGATCGAACTCGCAGAGAAACCGTAAGCCGTCAGTGGCCGCCCGGCCTGCCGATCGCCTCGGTTCGTGCGACCAGCCCGTTCAGAAGAAGGGCGACGAATGCGCTGCGCGTCTGAAAACGTGCGCAAAGGACGCTGCATCGATTCCGTTTTAAGGAACGATGCAGAAGCCGCGCAAACAACGCCATCATTCTTCTGAGCATGCTCAACCGGCCAATTTGCCGCGAATATACGTTCGCCAGCCGCCGAGTGACGTGATGTCCTCGGCGCCGCTCACCGCATGAGCCTCGCAGAGAAAACCGGAAACGCTCGTACCGTCGTCGAGCGCCACTTTTCCAATACCGAGCGGAGCCGGGATCTTTTGGACGAAACGCCCGAAAGCATCGGCAGGCATGGCCCAGACCTCAACCTCCAGACCGGAGCCCCGATAGTCAGTTTCGCGGATGAGACCCGGCTTCGGCGGCACCGTGCCCGGCAGCACGAAGAGACGATAGTCGCCGGTCGTGCGGCAGGTCTTGACCAGCCGCGCGCCGGTGTCGGTCAGCTCGTGATTGAGCGGCATGCCGGTCAGGTGCGCACCAACCACGACAATCTCGACGAAGCCGTCATCAGCAGCCGCAACGCGGCTCGCGTCAGGGATCGCCGCTTGCCGGTCGATGCCCATGCCTGATGTCGCAGCCCGGTGCAGCGCATCGGCAAGTGGCGCCAGAGCATCGTCCGTGAAAGCGGGCGCGATCACGGTAATGCCGCCGGGCAGACCGCCCTCCGCGAAGCCTGCCGGAACGGCGATCGCCGCGCAATCAAGCAAGTTGACAAAATTGGTATAGCGCCCGAGACGGCCGTTCAGCACGACGGGATCGGCGAGCATATCGACGACCGTGTAGGTGGTCGGTGCAGTCGGCAGCAGAAGCACGTCGACCTTTCCCCATTCGGCTTCAGTCTTCCGGCGCAGTTCTTCCAGCCGATATCGGCCATTGAAGGCGTCGACCGCGGTGCGGCTCCTGGCGCCTTCGATGATCCCCCGTACCGTCGGGTCGAAATCGGCTGCGTTCGTGGCAAGGAAGGGCTCGACCGCCGCCAGGCGTTCGGCGACCCATGGCCCATCATAGAGGAGGGCGGCGGCCTCGCGGAAGGGTGTGTAATCGAAGGGGACAATGGTCGCGCCCAGTGTTCTCGCCCGCTCGATCGACTGGTCGTAGAGTGCCTCTACCCCCTTGTCGCCGAAGAATTCCCGCTCCCCGCCGGTCAGGACGCCGATCCGCAACCCCGACACCGGCAGCTTCGCCGGCTCGGCTCGACGCGAGAAAGGATCGGCAGCGTCAAATCCCTCCGCGACCTTGCGGATCGCGACGCCGTCGCCGACGGTCGGGGCGAAGATCGTGATGCAGTCGAGGCTCCTGCAGGCCGGAATAGTGCCGGTATTCGGGAGAAGCCCCGGCGTCGGCTTGATGCCCACCAGATTGTTGAAAGCGGCCGGCACACGGCCGGAGCCCGCCGTATCTGTGCCGAGCGCGAAGGCGGCGAGGCCGGAGGCAACCGTAACCGCTGAGCCCGAGCTCGAGCCGCCGGATATATAGGCCGCATCGAAGACCGAACGTGGCGCCCCATAGGGCGAGCGCGTGCCATTGAGGCCGGTGGCGAACTGGTCGAGATTGGTCTTGCCTATGATGATGGCGCCGGCTGCTTTCAACCTTGCAACGACCGTGGAATCGACGTCTGGCCGATACTCATAGGCTGGGCAGGCGGCGGTCGTCGGCAGACCGGCGGCATCGATATTGTCCTTTACCGCGAAAGGCACGCCCCAAAGGGGCAGGCTGTTTGCTTCAGGCGCGCGCACCATCAGAGCTTTGGCGGCAGAGCGTAACTCTTCATCCGGCACCACGGTAATGAATATTGCCGGATCTTTCGAAGCGGCACGGCGGGCAATCACCTCTTCGATGATGTCGAGCGGCGTCAGGCCGGATTGATAGGCCGCGCGGAGGCTTGAGAGATCGAGAATGGTCGGCAGCATGGGTCAGCACTCCTCCAGAACAACAATGATGTCGCCCGCTTTGACGTTTCGTCCCGGCCCGGCGCGCAGGTCGCGGACGCGGCCTGCCGCATGGGCGGTGACATTGATTTCCATCTTCATCGATTCGATGATGGCGAGTGTATCGCCAGCCGCAACCGGCGCGCCCGGCTCGACCAGCAATTTCCATATGTTGCCGGGTACGGCGCTGGCGACCCCGAAGCAGCCGTCGGGAATATCCCCGTCCGGGCTTTCGCCCGTGCCTTCGTCGGTGACAAAGCTGTCGAGCCCGGCGTCCTTCCAGCGCTGGCGTTCAGCATCGAAGGCGGCTTGCTGTGTTGCCTTGAAGCGGCCAATCGACGCCGCGTTCGCCTGCAATTCCCTCTCGTAGGCGGCATAGGAGAATTCCGTCTCCTCGATCCGAACGGGATAGCCTCCGTGCGGGAAGGCGGCGCGCGCCTCCGTCAGCTCCTGATTGCTCACCGGGAAGAAACGGATCTGGTCGAAGAAGTTCAGCAGCCAGGGCTTGCCCCTCGCAAAGGCCGGCGTTTCCCGCCACGTGTTCCAGACCTGGATGGTACGGCCGAAGAGCTGATAGCCGCCCGGTCCTTCCATGCCGTAGATGCACATATAGGCCCCGCCGATACCGACCGCGTTTTCCGGCGTCCAGGTGCGGGCGGGATTGTATTTTGTCGTGACGAGACGATGGCGCGGGTCAATCGGGGTCGCAACCGGAGCGCCGAGATAGACATCGCCGAGGCCCAGGACGAAGTAGCTCGCGTCGAAGACGATATTTCGGACGGCTTGCTGGTCGGGAAGACCGTTGATGCGCCGAATGAACTCGATGTTATCAGGGCACCATGGCGCATTTGGGCGGACGAGTTCCTGATACTTGCGCATGGCAAGCTCCGCATCCGGATCGTTCCACGACAGCGGCAGGTGCACGATACGGCTCGGCACCTTGACCTCCTGTGCTGCCGGCAGCGTGGTCTCGATCTCGCAGAGCAGCCCGAGCAGGCGCCGACGCGTCAGCTGCGTGCCATCATAATGGATCTGCAGCGAGCGGATGCCTGGCGTCAGATCGACGATACCGGGCAGGCGGGCCTCGACGACAGCCTGCATCAGCAGATGAGCCCGCAGCCGGAGCGCGATGTCGAGTGTCATCGGCCCATATTCGACGAGCAGATTGTCGTCGCCCTGGCGGCGATAGACGACCGGAACCGGACCTTCCTCGCTGACGCCGACGATTGGCGAACCCGTCGCTTCCGTGGGCCGTCGCACCGCCGGGCCGGCGATCGGATCTGTCGGCCGGGCCACGGCGTGAAAACGGATACGGTCGCCCGGCTTGAACTGCCCCATCTTCCATTGCTCGTCACGCGCGATCACCGCCGGGCAGACGAAACCGCCGAGGCTCGGACCGTCAGGCCCGAGAATGATCGGCATATCGCCGGTGAAATCGATCGCTCCGATCGCATAGGCGTTGTCGTGCAGGTTGGACGGGTGAAGCCCTGCCTCGCCACCGTCACGGCGTGCCCAAAGCGGGGCGGGGCCGATAAGGCGCACCCCGGTGCGGGCGCTGTTGAAATGCACTTCGTACGTTGCGGAGAACAGTGTCTCGATATCTCCATTCTGAAAGAAATCCGGGGCGCCATGCGGACCGTAGACGACGCCGACATCCCATTCTCGGGACAAGGTCGCCGGCTCGGCGGCGGGCTTGGCCGGTTCCACCGGGGCATGCCGGGCGAAATGCAGCACATGCCCGGTCTTGAGTGTGCCGGTGGCGTTGCCGCCAAACTGGCCAAGGCCGAAAGTCGCCCGCGAGCCAAGCACGACAGGCGCGGCAAAACCGCCTGCAACGGCGAGATAGGCGCGCTGTCCAGGCCCTTCGATCGTACCGACCGACAACACCTGGCCCGCCCGGATCAAGACCGGCTCGTCGTGGGGAAGCCTGATCCCATCGCATGTCATCGCCATCCGCGCGCCGGCGAGGGCGATCGTCTGATCGGCATAAAATCGCAGGGTCGGACCGGAAACCGTCAGTTCCAGTGCGGCCGTCTCGTCGGCATTGCCGACTAGGCGGTTGGCATGGCAGAAGGAGCGCTCGTCCATCGGCCCGCTCGGCGGCACGCCGACGTGCCAAAGGCCGAGCCGGCCCGGCAGTTCCTGAATGCTCGACTGCGCCCCGGGTGCGATAACCTCGATGATATCGGGAACGAAGGCGAAGTCGCGCAGCGCCGTCGTGGCCACCTTGCCGCCGGCAAGCATTTCGGAATTGGCAATCGCCCGGAGATAATCAAGATTGGTCTCGATGCCTGATATCGCCGTCGCAGCAAGTGCTGCCTTCAGCTTCTCGATCACGCCAGGCCGATCGTCGGCCGCCACGATCAGCTTGGCAAGCATTGGGTCATAGAAGGGGGTCACCTCGGTTCCGGTCTCGATCCAACCGTCGATGCGGGCATCCTCGGAAAAGACGACCTCGGTAAGCAGTCCGGCGCTCGGGCGGAAATCGGCATGCGGCATCTCTGCATAGATGCGCATTTCGATCGCCGCACCCTTCGGGGTCAGCGCTCCAGCGCCCGAGAGCACGTCCTCGCCCGCCGCCTGCCGGATCATCCATTCGACGAGATCGATACCGAAGACGGCTTCGGTGACGGGGTGCTCGACCTGGAGGCGGGTATTGACTTCAAGGAAATAGAATTCCTCCCGGAGCGGATCGTAGATGAATTCGACCGTGCCGGCCGATTCATAAGAGACCGAGCTTCCCAGATCCACCGCCGCCTTGTGCAGCCGCGCGCGTGTTTCCGCGGACAGGCCGGGGGCAGGCGTTTCCTCGACAACTTTCTGGTTTCTCCTTTGCAGCGAGCAGTCGCGCTCTCCGAGCGCGATCACTCTGCCCTGGCCGTCGCCGAAGATCTGCACCTCGACATGGCGTGCTTCGGCAACGAAACGCTCGATATAGACACGCGCGTCGCCGAAGCTGGCCCGCGCCGTCCGCTGCACGCTTTCGAAAGAGGTCTTGAGACCGGTCGCGTCGGCACAGAGCTGCATGCCGATACCGCCGCCGCCGGCCGTGCTTTTCAGCATGACGGGATAACCGACGGTCTCGGCGGCCAGGAGCGCATCTTCGACACTGCGCAGCAGATCGGTGCCGGGCAGCAGCGGCACGCCGCTCGCTTTTGCCAATTCACGCGCCGTGTGCTTCAGGCCGAAAGCCGACAGATGCTCCGGTCGCGGACCGATGAAGGCGATGCCTTCTGCGGCGAGCCGCTCTGCAAAGCCGATATTTTCCGAGAGGAAGCCATAGCCGGGGTGCACGGCCTCTGCACCCGTCGCTTTGCATGCGGCGATGACGGCATCGACGTTCAGATAGCTTCCGGCCGCGGACGCCGGTCCAAGGCGCACGGCTTCGTCGGCGAGCAGCGCCGGCTTCGAGAAGCGATCGGCATCGGAATAGACGGCAACCGAGGCAATACCCATCTTCTTCAATGTCCGGATAATACGGATGGCGATTTCGCCGCGATTGGCGATGAGAACCTTGGCGAACATCGATCAGTCCTCGCCGTCCCAGACCAGCACGCGGACCGGTGTCGGATCGAAGCCGTTGCAGGGATTGTTGATCTGCGGGCAGTTGGAGATGACGCAGAGCACGTCCATTTCAGCTACCAGCTCGACATAGTCGCCGGGCGCGGAAATACCGTCGACGATGGTCATCTCGCCATTCGGCTTGATCGGGACATTCATGAAGAAGTTGATGTTCGGCACGATATCGCGCTTGCTCATGCCGTGTTTGCTGACCTCGAGCACGAAATTGTCGCGGCAGGCATGCAGGTATTTGGTGCCGTGGCCGAAGCGCACCGTGTTGCTTTCGCACGAGCAGGCTCCGGCGGAGGTATCGTGCCGGCCGCAGCTGTCGGCCGTCATGACAAGCATGACATTGCCCTCGTTCGAGATGATCTGCGTGCCGACGCCGATATAGGCTCCGCCCTGCGCCCGCATCGTGTCCTGGTTGGAATAGCGTTCGGCAAAGTCATCGGCGCGATAAAACAGCGTGTCGATCGCCTGCTGGCCGTAGCTGTCTTCGATGCGGATCGTCTGCCCCTTGCGCACGATGCCGGACCACGGCGCTTCGGCCGGGATGAAATGATCCTGCACGGCGGTTTCGAGGCTGCGCGATGCGGCAGTGTTGATGAAATCGGTCATCGTCATCTCCCTCAGGCCAACATCGCGGCGTTGTTCTCGAAGCCGCGAATGGCTTCGGCGGTTGCCGTGCGCGCGAGATCATCGAGAGCGGGCGCGGCTGCGCGAAAGCGCGTCACGATCACCGGCTTCGGCGCGTAGACTGGGTCAGGATCAAGCGGATGCGGGCAATTGGAAAATCCGACGATCATGTCCATTTCGGCGCGCAGTTCGGCATAATCGCCGCTGTTGGAAAGCTTGCCGCGCCAGTTGAAGCCGCCGTCGTCGCCGACGCGGACAGGAGCGAAGAGATTGAGGATCGACGGAATATCACGCCTGGCGAGCCCGAGCTTGCCGGCAACGAGCACGAGATTGTCGCGGGTGTTGCGGGTTTTGACGCCAGGATATTTTATGGCGTTCGAGGCCGCCGTCGAGCCGCCCATCAGGCAGTCATGAGCACCGGAACTGTCCTCGATCAGCGAAAACATCACCCGGCCCATATCTGAAAAGATGACACGGCCCTTGCCGAGCGCAGTCGTCCACTGAACCTTGACCGTATCTGCGAGATTGAGCCTTTCGCTCGTGTCAACGGCGTTCCAGGCGACCAGCGCCACGGTCGCTCCGCCTTCCCCCTGATCGATGCGGAGCGCTTCGCCGCGCTTCAGCATAGTCGACCAGTACCAGCCGCCGGGGATGGTCTCCTGATGAATGATCGCGGCCGCATCGATTGCAGGGGCGGGCAGCGGGCTCGGGGCCGGCAGGGCCTTCGGCGCGAACTCCAGCCCCTTCTTCTGATGTTCCTCGTAACGCTGCCTGTTGGCGGCGATTTCTTCGGGCGAGCGTCTGACATGCATCATGGTTTTTCTCCTGACGGACTGGAAGCCGGGTCGTCCCGGCGATGGCCCAGAGAAATGACCGGGCCGTCCCGGTCGGGGCTGAAGATGGACGGCGCGCCGGCAAGCCTGGGCGGCCAGATGGAAATGTCCTTGGTGATGGTCGCGCCGTAGCGCTCCTTCTCCTCCGGGCGGTTACGCCGCCGCTCGAAGGCGACGACCCGCGTCGCCAGCGTGAAGGCCTCGCGCATGTCGTGCGTCACCATGACGACGGTCATCTGCGTTTCGTGCCAGAGCCGCTTCATCAAGGTATGGATTTCGGCGCGAATGCCGGGGTCCAGCGCCCCGAATGGCTCGTCGAGCAACAGCACTTTCGGCTTCATGATGAGCGCCTGCGCCAGCGCCAGGCGCTGCTGCATGCCACCGGAAAGCTGTGCCGGGTATTTATCCTCGGCGCCGGTAAGGCCGACTTCGCCGATCAGCCGCCGCGCCTCGTCGACCGCGCTGCGGCGAGCGGCGCCGAAAAGCTTTGCCTTGCAGCGCGCCGCAGAAAATTCGCGGCCGAGCAGCACATTGCCGAGGACGGTCAGATGCGGGAAGACGGAGTAGCGTTGGAAAACCACGCCGCGATCCGGCCCCGGCTCGAGCGGCAACGGTTCACCGTCAAGCCGGATGGCGCCCCGTGTCGGTCGTTCCTGGCCGAGGAGCATGCGCAGGAATGTCGTCTTGCCACAGCCGGACGGGCCGACAAGGGCGACGAAAGCGCGTGAGGCAACGGTCAGCGACACGTTCTCAAGCACGATCTGGTCGCCATATTCCTTCCAGACCCTTTCGATCACCAGCTCGCTCATGCCTGCTTCTCCAGCTCCGACCATGGGAAGAGAGCGACGCGGATGCGATCGAGGATGTAATTCATGACCACGGCGAGCAGCGTGATCCAGACGACATAGGGAAAGATCATGTCCATGGAGAGGTAGCGGCGCACGAGGAAGATACGGTAGCCAAGGCCGGAATCCGACGAGATCGCTTCGGCCGCAATCAGGAACAGCCAGGCAGGACCGAGCTGAAGCCTGAGACAGGTGATGAGCCGCGGCAGGATCTGCGGCAACACGACGCGAAGGCCGATCTGCCACGAGGAGCCCCCGAGCGTCTCTGCCTTGACGATCTGTTCGCGCGGCAGTTCCAGTGCCTTCAGCGCAAGGTCTCGGATCATCGTCGGCGCGACGCCGATCGCGATGAGTGCGATCTTGGAGGCTTCTCCAAGCCCCATGACGATGAACAGGATCGGTAGCAGCGCCAGCGGCGGCACCATCGAGATAACGGCGACGAAGGGGGAGAGGAGCGCCCGGAGGTAAGGCAGCATGCCGATCAGCATGCCGATGACGAGTGCGGTGACAGTGGAAATGCCGAGACCGGCAAACAGCCGTACCAGGCTCGCCGCCGTATCAGACCAGAGCAGGTATTCGCCGGTGCGCGGATCAGCGACGAAGACCAGGCGATTGATCGCATCGGCGAAATCTGCGAAACCCGGCAGCAATTTGTCATTGGTGTTTTCCGCCAGTCGCGCCGCCGAGCCGAAAGCATAGGCGACGATTAGCAGCACGAAGGGCAACAGCGTCAACGCAAGCTGCGCGCCCCGGCTCGGTCTCGTGTTGATCCAACGCATGAGAAAAGCTCCGCAGATGAAGGATGGCGGCGTGGGCAAGCCACGCCGCCGCTCGAGCGACGCTCAGAGCGAGCCGTCGGCGGCTGCTTTCATGTAGGTCTCGGTAAAGCGCAGCTTGACGTTGCCGCTGTCGCCGAGGATCTTGCCATCCGGCATTTCGATGCCGATCACGTCCGCCGACGGTGCACCGCTGCCGAGCAGGCCCTTTTCGAACAGGAAGTTGCGGACGAGATCCATCGTCTTCGGCAGGCTGCCCGACGCGGTAAAGGCGACGGCATCAGCCGACTTGGCAAACAGCTTGGTGGCGGCAAGCTGGGATTCGAAGCCCTTGAGATCCGTGCCCGACGCCGAGCCCATCGCCTCGCGTGCAGCCTTGCCGTCGGCGCTGTCTGATGTCAGGAGCGCTGCTGTCTCATACCAGATGCCGGCGAGCGCCTTGCCGAAATTCGGATTGTCCTTCAGCACGCCGGTATTGGCGACCATCAGGTCGATGATCTCGCCCGGCACCTGCGAACTGTCGAACACTTTCTTCGCCGTGGGATCCTCCAAAATGGTCGAGACCAGCGGGTTCCAGGTGACGACCGCGGTCACGTCAGCCGTCTTGTAGGCAGCGACCATGTCGGCGTCGGAGGTGTTGACCACCTTCACATCGCGCTCGGTCATCTTGATGCTTTCGAGTGCGCGGGCAAGCAGATAGTGGGAGACGGAAAATTCGACGAGATTGACACTCTGACCCTTGATGTCGGCAAGGCTCGTCTTGTCTTTCAGGATGACCGCATCATTGCCGTTCGAAAAGTCGCCGACGATCACGGCCGTCGTATCGACGCCGCCGGCTGCCGGGATTGAGAGGCCGTCCATATTGGTGAGCGTCACGGCATCGAAGGCGCCGGCCGTATACTGGTTCATCGATTCGACATAGTCGTTGAACTGGGTCACCTCGATATTGATGCCGTATTTGTCGGCCCATTTCTTGACGATGCCGTGATCGGCGGCATAGCCCCAGGGCATCCAGCCGACGTAAATCGACCAGGCTACCTTGAAGTCGGTCTTCTGTTCGGCTTTCGCGATCGAACCGAGGCCCAGAGCCAAGGACGCCGTCAGTGCGGTAATGGAAAGAAGCTTCGAAAAAGTCTGCATTGAAATTCCCCTTTGCTTTTCTTCAAAAGGGATCGGCAATGACCATCGTGCCGCCAATCCCTTGGCTTACGAGGTCTCCCGGGTTTTTATCCCGCCGTGCACCCGGCAGGATGTCTCCCCTGCCGGTGGCAGCTCTCGGACCAGTCACGCCTTGCGACGCCGGAACCCTAGCCACCAACTCTGCAAATATCGAAGCAAGTGGCGTGCCAGGTTTCAAATTGTTGATTTCACTGGAGGCATCATGGCGCCGCCCGTGGCGACATCGCATAGCGTATGCACTTGCGCAAAAAATGTGCGCTGCCTGCCGTCGCGATAAGCTGATCTTTTGTAATCGGAAGAGAGGGGTGCGCGTGGCCAATCTGAAAACTTGCGACGCTTCAGTTCTGAAAGGCGCCCGCAGGCACCATGGTCACCAGCCGGACATCCCGGCGGAAATCCGATGGCGACATTCCGGCGATGTGGCGGAAGGATTTGTTGAAGGCGCTGATCGAGCCGAAGCCGCTGTCCATCGCCACCTGCAGAACATTGGCGCCCTCGCTCATCAGCATCGCCTGGGCGCGCGACAGCCTGAGCAGCGTCACATACTTGCTGATGGTCATGCCGGTCGATCGCTTGAATAGGTTCATCGCATATTTCGGGTGCAGATCGGCGGCGCGGGCGATGTCGACCGAATCGATGTCCTGCAGGAAGTTGGCGGCGATGAAATCGCACATGCGCGCGACGCTGCGCGAGGAATTTGGATGCGGCTGATCGCCCTCCATGCTGACAGTCGTCTTCGATGTCGTCATCGAATAGGGTTCGAGCGCGATGCGCTCGATGCGCAGCAGCAATTCATCAACGGCGTGCTGAGCCTTGGCGGTATCGCCGGACTTGGAATAGTGGAACCAGCGAGCGAAATTCTCGTTATCGGCGGCGTCGGTAGCCGAGGTCAGCAGCGTCTCGCCCTTCATCAGCCGGCTGGAAATGCTGATCGGCAGACGCAGCCGGAAGAAATATATGAGCGGCAGATGGGCGCCCGCATAGAGCGAATCATCCGAGGATTCGTCCATCTGATGCGGCTGCCCACCCCAGAAGAGGCACATTTCGCCGGCGTTCAGCCGGAATTCGTGGTCGCTCATCCGATAATGAACAGTGCCGCGCATCACGTAATTGACCTCGACCTGCGCGTGCCAGTGCGGCATGGCCATGACGAGCGGATGGGCATGAAACATCTGCAGCGCCGTCGGCGAACCCTCGATGCTGCTGGCGCCGGGCCGGTAGATTGCATGCGTACCGATCTTACTTTCCGCCAAATCCATGTTCCCTTTTTAGGAGACAGCCGCTCCCTTGCAGATAGTCTAACCGCGTTCGTGAAAAATCGGCAATTGAAAGGGAGGATTTTCAATGCGCTTCAAACTTCTCGCTGCGACCGCAGCTCTCGCACTGCTTGCTTCCGGCTCCGCCTTCGCTGAACCGGCCAATCTCACAATCTGGAGCTGGAATGTCGCGGCATCGGCGTTGAAATCCACGCTTCCCGGCTTCAACAAACAGTTTCCCGATATCAAGGTCACCGTCGAAGACCTCGGCAACAGCCAGGTCTTCGACAAGACGCTCGCGGCCTGCGCCGCCGGCGGCGACGGCTTGCCCGACGTTGTCAGTATCGAAAATTTCGAGGCTGAAATTTTCTGGAGCCGCTTCCCGGACTGCTTCGCCAATCTGAAGGAGCTCGGCTACACAGCCGATATCCAGGCGAAGTTCCCTGACTTCAAGCGCACCGAACTTGAGGTCGGCGATGTCGCCTATGCCATGCCGTGGGACTCCGGTCCCGTCGCCGTCTTCTACCGCCGCGACATGTACGAAAAGGCCGGCGTCGATCCGAGCACGATCAGCACCTGGGACGATTTCATCGCCGCCGGCAAGAAGATTTCTGCCGCAAATCCCGGCGTCGTCATGGCGCAGGCGGATTTCAACGGCGACAGCGAATGGTTCCGCATGATCGCCAACGAGCAGGGTTGCGGCTATTTCTCGACCGACGGCCAAAACATCACCATCAATCAGCCGGCCTGCGTCGCCGCGCTGCAAAAGGTGAAGGAGATGAAGGATGCCGGCACGCTGACGGCGGCCAACTGGGACGAGAAGATCCAGGCCAACACCGCCGGCAAGGCCGCAAGCCAGCTCTATGGCGGCTGGTATGAAGGTACCGTGCGCTCGACTTCGCCTGACCTCAAGGGCAAGTGGGGCGTTTACAGAATGCCGAGCCTGACAGCCGACGGTCCCCATGCCGCCAACCTCGGCGGTTCCTCGCTCGCCATTTCGGCGACTTCCGCAAACAAGGAAGCCGCCTGGAAATTCGTCAATTACGCCCTCGGTACGAATGAAGGGCAGGTCACTATGCTGAAGGAATTCGGTCTGGTGCCGTCGCTGCTTTCTGCCGAAAAGGATCCTTTCGTCAACGAGGCGCAGCCCTATTGGGGCGGCCAGAAAGTCTGGGCCGACATTCTCGCGACACTGCCGAAGATCGTGCCGAGCCGCGGCACCGCCTTCCAGAGCGATGCCGAAGGCATCTTCAAGGCAACGCAGGCGAAATTCTTCGCCGGCGGCTACCCCGACGCGAAAGCGGCTCTCGACGATGCCGCCAAACAGATCGCTTCCGCCACCGGACTTCCGATCGCGCAATGAATGACGATGCCGGGCGCTTCCGCGCTCGGCATTTCACCCGCCTGCAGCGCGGTCCGTCATTCGTTCGTGAGGAGGAGGCTCGATGCCGTTCAGAACCCGGAGCGCCTATGCGTTCCTCGCCCCCTATCTGCTTGTTTTCGCCACCTTCTGGGTCTGGCCGATTATCGACTCGTTCCTGATTTCCTTTCAGAACACCCGCATCAATCCGTGGAGATACAGTTTCCAGGCCAATTGGGGCCGCCTCTTCTACGACCCTGCTTTCTATAACGCTCTGTACAACACGCTGATTATCCTGGTGATACAGGTGCCTGTGATGATCGCGCTCGCCACTGTCATGGCCGTGCTGCTCAATTCGCCGCTCCTGAAAGCGCGCCCGCTTTTCCGTTTCGCCTTCTTTGCCCCCGTCGTCGTCGGCGAGGTCGCTTATGCTGCCGTGTTCCGGCTGATGTTCAGCCTCGATTTCGGCATCATCAACAAGATGATTTCAGCGATCGGCTTCAGCCCGATCTCCTGGTTCGACAACGCCACTGCTGCAATGGGCGTGATCATCCTCGCCGTCACATGGCGCTGGGCCGGCTATAACGCCATCATCATCCTGGCCGGCCTGCAGGCCATTCCCGACGATGTCTACGAGGCCGCGACGCTCGATCGGGTGAACAAGACACAGCAGTTCTTCCACATCACCCTGCCGCTCCTGAAACCGATCATCCTCTTCTGTGTGGTGCTCTCGGTGATCGGCACCATGCAGCTCTTTACCGAGCCCTTCCTCATCACCAATCGCGGTGGTCCGGGCGGCGGCACGGAGACACTCGGCCTCTTCCTCTACCGCCAGGGTTTCACCTCGCTCAACTTCGGCTATGCCTCGGCGATCGCCTACACGATGGCCGCTCTCGCCGTGGTGATCTCCTTTTTCAATCTCTGGATCGGGAGGGACCCGAAATGAGATCCAAATCGCAATCCCTTCTGATCCGCCAGATCGCGCTGCACGCTGCGCTGGCGCCGCTGGCGCTGATCTGGCTGTTTCCGCTGTGGATGATGTTCGTCTTCTCGACGATGCCCGACAACGGCATCTTCAATCCCGAGATCGTGCTGTGGCCATCGACCAACTTCGTCGAGAATTTCAAAAATCTGCAGGCCGATACCGATTTCATCGGCGCAATGGTGATCTCCATCGGCGTGGCGCTTATCTATACCGTGCTCTCGGTGATGCTGACGTCGATGGCCGGCTGGGCGCTGGCCCGTTATCGTTTCATCGGCCGCTCTGTCGTCATCGCCATCATTCTCGGCACGATCACGCTACCGTTCTCCGTGGTGGTCATCCCGCAATTCATCATGGTCGCGCGCGAGTTCAAGCTGGCAAACACCTGGGTGGCTCTGATCGTGCCGCCGCTCTTCAATTCCCTCGGCGTCTTATTCATGCGGCAGTCCTTCTCGATGATGCCGGGCGAGCTCTTCGACGCAGCCCGCGTCGAGGGCGTCAAGGAATGGCAGATCTTCCTGCGCATCGCACTGCCGCTGGCGCGCCCCACCATGGCGGCATTGGCGATCATTCTCTTCCTGCATTCGTGGAACAATTACCTCTGGCCGCTGCTCATCAATTCCAGACCGGGGATGATGACGGCGCCGGTGGCCTTGGGAACGCTGATTGGCCTCACCAAGGTGTCCTGGGGCGGCATCATGGCCGGCGCGGTGCTGCTGACGGCGCCGATCCTCGTCGTCTTCGTGGCGCTCCAGCGCCATTTCATCGCCGGCATCGCGGCCGGCGCAATCAAGTAATCGGGGAAGCCGAATGGCAGAGCTTTCACTTACCAACATCGTCAAACGCTTCGGCGGCTTCGAGATCATCCATGGCGCCAACCTGGAGGTGAAGGACGGCGAATTCGTCGTCTTCGTCGGCCCTTCCGGCTGCGGCAAGTCCACGCTGCTGAGGATGATCGCCGGCCTCGAGGATATTACATCGGGCGAGCTTCGGATCGGAGGCAAGGTCGTCAACGACGTCGAGCCGGCCGATCGCGGCATCGCCATGGTCTTCCAGTCCTATGCGCTCTATCCGCACCTGACGGTCGAGGAAAACTTGAGCTTCGGCTTGCGCATGAACGGCAACCCGAAGGCCGATACCGAGCGGCGCGTGAGCCATGTCGCCGATATCCTGCAGATCACCGAACTGATGAAGCGGCGGCCGAAGCAGCTTTCCGGCGGCCAGCGCCAGCGCGTCGCAATCGGCCGCGCCATCGTGCGCGAACCCGAGGTCTTCCTGTTCGACGAGCCTCTGTCGAACCTCGACGCCGAATTGCGCGTGCAGATGCGCGTCGAGATCTCGAGGCTGCACAAGCAGCTCGGCACGACGATGATCTACGTCACCCACGACCAGACGGAAGCGATGACGCTCGCCGACCGGATCGTCGTGCTGCGCGCCGGCAATATCGAGCAGATCGGCGCGCCGCTCGATCTCTACGATGACCCCGCCAACCAGTTCGTCGCCGGCTTCGTCGGCTCGCCGAAGATGAATTTCCTCAAGGCCGCGGTGCTGGAAGCGCAGCCGGGCAAGGCGATCATTGCGCTGGAAAGCAATCCCGAGACGCGGCTGCCGTTCCCCGTTGCCAGCCCCCTCGAAACCGGCACGAAGGTGACCATCGGCATCCGACCCGAACATTTCGTCGATGCCGGCGCGGGCAACGCCGATCTGACCGTCGCGGTCGATGTCGCCGAACATCTCGGCAACACCAGCTACATCTATGCCGCCATCGGCAGCGAGCAGCTGATCATCGAGCGGCCGGAATCACGCATCGCCGGCAATCGCGAGACGCTAACCGTCGGCCTTCCCGCAAGCCGCACATTCCTATTTGACGGCGCCGGCACCCGGCTTCGCTAGAACAGGATGATTTTAGGCCGGGCCGACCGAAAATCTGAATCCTGTTCTAAATTAGAGAGTTAGAGCATGATGTCGTCCGAAAACCGCTCGCACATTTCGACATCATGCTTTGTCGCAATCCCAAGGCAGAAAGACGAAAGAGGTTTCCATGACTTCCGATCAACCGATCCGCTGGGGCATTATCGGCCCCGGCGCCATCGCCCGCACCTTTGCAGACGGCGTCGCCCATTCGCGCACCGGCAAACTGGTGGCGATCGCCACCCGCAACCCTTCCAAGCCTGGACTTGCCGAAAATTTCCCCGGCGCCCGCATCGTCAATGGTTACGAGGCGCTGCTCGCCGACAAGGAAGTAGACGCGGTCTATATCTCCACGCCACACACCGGCCATGTCGAATGGGCGATCAAGGCCGCACGCGCCGGCAAGCATATCCTTGTGGAGAAGCCAATCGCACTTTCGGCCTATGATGCCGAAGCCGTTTACTACGAGGCGAAGAAAGCCGCCGTCTTTGCCGGCGAGGCCTTCATGTATCGGGTGCATCCGCAGACGGAAAAGCTGGTGGAGCTCATCAAGAGCGGCGTCATCGGTACGGTGCGTATCATCCGCTCGAGCTTCGGCTTCAATATGGGCAGCTATCGGCCGGAACACCGGCTGTTCGCCAACGATACAGCCGGCGGCGGCATTCTCGATGTCGGCGGCTATCCGGTCTCGATGGCGAGACTGATCGCCGGCGCTGCGGACGGCAAGGCCTTCCTCGAACCGGAAAAGGTTTCGGGCGTCGCCCATCTCGGAGAGAGCGGCGTCGATGAATGGGCGTCCGCCGTGCTCAAATTCCCGAATGAGATCATCGCCGAAGTCTCCTGCTCGATCATGGCGCAACAGGACAATGTGCTGCGCATCATCGGGTCCGAGGGCCGGATCGAGGTCACCGACTTCTGGTTCGCCTCTGGCCACAAGGGCGGCGTCGGCAAGATCGAGATCTTCAAGGGCGGCAAGCAGGAAACCCTCGAGATAAAGGAAGATCGCTGGCTCTATTCCTTCGAGGCAGACGCGGCGGGCGATGCCATCCGCGCCGGCCGGACGGAATTCCCCGCTCCCGGCATGAGCTGGGCGGATTCGATCGGAAACCTGCGCGTGCTTGACCAGTGGCGCGCCTCGGTCGGCCTCGAATACGGCGTCGAGAAGGCGGCAAAGCGCACGACCAACATTGCCGGCGGTGCAGTCACGCGCGGCAGCAGCATTCCGCAGCGTGAGATTCCCGGCATTTCCAAGCCGGCTTCGGTCGTCACGCTCGGCTTCGAATTCTTCCCGAATTTCGCCGCCGCCTCCCTGACGCTCGATGCCTTCTACGAGGCCGGCGGCAATGCCTTCGACACGGCCTATGTCTATGGCGCCGGCAAGACCGAGTCGATCTTCGGGGACTGGCATACCAGCCGCAAGGTGCCGCGCGAGGAGATCGTGCTGATCGGCAAGGGCGCGCATTCGCCGATCTGCTATCCCGACATGATCGCCAAGCAGCTCGACCAGTCGCTCGCCCGGCTGAAGACCGACTATGTCGACATCTATTTCATGCATCGCGACAATACCGACGTGCCGGTCGGCGAGTTCGTCGATGCGATGGATGCCGAGGTCAAGCGCGGCCGCATTCGCGGTATTTTCGGCGGTTCGAACTGGACGCGGGCGCGTTTCGACGAGGCGATCGCCTATGCGGAAAAATCAGGCAAGGCTGCGCCGGCGGCACTCTCCAACAACTTCTCGCTTGCCGAGATGCTCGATCCGATCTGGGCCGGCTGCGTCGCCGCCTCCGACGACGATTGGAAGAAGTGGCTGAACGAGAAGCAGATCCCGAACTTCGCCTGGTCGAGCCAGGGCCGCGGCTTCTTCACCGACCGCGCCGGCCGCGACAAGCGGGATGATGAGGAGATCGTGCGGGCCTGGTATTCCGAGCGCAATTTCGGCCGCCGCGACCGCGCCATCGAACTGGCCAAAAAGCTCGGCCGCAATCCGATCCACATCGCGCTCGCCTATGTCATCGCCCAGCCCTTCCCAGTCATCCCGCTGATCGGGCCGCGCACCGTCGCCGAACTGGAAGACAGCCTCTCGGCGCTCGACATCAAGCTGACGCCCAATCAGGTGAAGTGGCTGGAAGGCTGATAAATAGAACAAAGGGCGCAGCTCAAAGCCGCGCCCTTCTCCATATTTATTTGCGCGTTTCGGACGCCTTCTTTCGGGCGGCGTCATCCATCAGCTCATACCACATGGCGTTGAGGACGGCGAAGGCGGCAGCCAGCGGCAGGCCGAGGATCCATGCGAAATACCACATCGTTTCGTCTCCCTCAGTAGGCGTGGCTGTTCTTGTCGGTGACCGACTTCTCGTCGACTTTGCCCCACAAAACCTTGTAGACCCAAGCCGTGTAGGCGACGATGATCGGCAGGAAGATCACCGTCACAACAAGCATGATGAACAGCGTCATATGGCTGGAGGATGCGTCCCACACCGTCAGGCTTGATCGTGGATCGAGCGAGGAAGGCAGGATGAACGGGAACATCGCCAGCCCGACCGTGGAGATGATACCTGATATCGCCACCTTGCTGAAGACGAGCGTCATCACTTCGCGCCTTGCCCACATCGAGAGGAAGGCCAATGCCGCACCTGCAAAACCGAGGAGGGGCGCCACGATCATCCAGGGATGGGCGTTGTAATTGGCAAGCCATGCGCCATTCTTGATCGCCACGGTCTTCAACAGCGGGTTTGACGGTCCGATCGGGCTGATATCGCTGGTAATGCGATAGCCGCCGACGCCGATCCACAGGAAAAGGCCGCCGAGCGCGAAAAGCACGATGGCGGCAAGGGCGGCAATGCCGCCATAGCTTCTCGCGCGCTCGGCAACCGGCCCGCTCGCCTTCAAGACCAGCCAGGCCGCACCATGCATCGTCAGCATGGCGACGGACAACAGGCCGCAGAGCAGGGCATAGGGGTTAAGCAAAGCGAAGAACGAGCCTTCGTAGAAGATCCGCATGTCGTCGGCAAAGCGGAAGGGCACGCCCTGCAGCACATTGCCGACGGCAACGCCGAAGATCAGCGCCGGCACGAAGCCGCCGATGAAGAGCGCCCAGTCCCAGCCGTTGCGCCAGCGGGCACTGTCCCGCTTCGACCGGTATTTGAAACCAACCGGACGCAGGATGAGCGCCAGGAGGATCGCAAACATGGCGAGATAAAAGCCCGAGAAGGAAACCGCATAGAGCGGCGGCCAGGCGGCGAAAATGGCACCACCGCCGAGGATCAGCCAGACCTGGTTGCCTTCCCAGGTGGCGCCGATGGTGTTGATCGCCACGCGCCGTTCCGTATCGGTCCGGGCAACGAAAGGCAGAAGCGTTCCGACGCCGAGGTCGAAGCCGCCTGTGGCCGCGAAAGCGATCAGCAGCAGGCCGAGCAGCAGCCACCAGATGACACGCAGGGTTTCATAATCGATGAGTTCATGAAGGATCATGGCCGTCACCCCGCGGCTGGGACGAGGGTTTCGGAAATCAGCACGGCCTCCGGCTCGTCATCCGGTTCCGGCCCCTGTCTGATCGCCTTGATCATCAGGCTCATCTCGATGACGATCAGCACCGTATAGAGTGCGGCAAAACCGATGATCGTCAAAAGCACGGTGCTGGCGCCGAGGCTGGACACGGCGGCGGCCGTCGGCAGCACGCCTTCGATCACCCAGGGCTGGCGGCCGAATTCGGCGACCACCCAGCCGAGTTCGATGGCGACCCAGGGAAGGGGGATCGCCAGCACCGCGACCCGTAAGAGCAGCGGGTATTTGTCGAGGTGGCGCCGTGCCGACAGCCAGAAGAAGGTGGCGGTCAACAGGATGAAGAAGATGCCGAGGCCGACCATGATGCGGAAGGACCAGAAGAGTGTCGGCACATGCGGGATCGTGTCACGCGCGGCCTGCACGATCTGCGCGTCGGTCGCCTGGCGCGGGTCGTCGACATAGCGCTTCAGAAGAAGCGCGTAACCCAAATCATGGCCGAGATCCTCGAAGGAGGTGCGCACTTCCTGCGCGACCTGATCCTGCGCCGGTGCCGCACGAATCTGCATCAGTGCGTCATAGGCCTTGATGCCGTCGCGGATGCGGCTTTCGGCCTGCTGTTCGAGCTTGTCGATACCGGGGATCTCTGTTGTCAGCGACCTTGTGCCGATCAGGCCCATGACCCAGGGAATATGCACGGCGAAATGCGTTTCGCGCGCTTCCTGATCCGGGAAACCGAAGGCGGTGAAGGCGGCCGGAGCCGGCTCCGTCTCCCACATGGCTTCGATTGCGGCAAGTTTCATCTTCTGGTTCTCGGTCGCGAGATAACCGCTCTCGTCGCCGAGCACGACCACAGACAGCGCCGAGGCGAGACCGAAGGAAGCGGCGACCGTCATCGAGCGCTTGGCAAGCTCGATATGCCGGCCCTTCAGCACATACCAGGCCGAGACGCCGAGCACGAAGATCGAGGCACAGACATAACCCGCCGACACCGTATGGACGAATTTCGCCTGGGCGACCGGATTGAAGACAACGTCGAAGAAGCTCGTGATCTCCATGCGCATCGTCTGCGGATTGAGGGCAGATCCCACCGGGTTCTGCATCCAGCCATTGGCGATGAGGATCCAGAGCGCGGAAAAATTCGAGCCGAGCGCCACCGCCCAGGTGGCGACGAGATGGCCGACCTTCGACAGCTTGTCCCAGCCGAAGAAGAACAGGCCGACGAAGGTCGCCTCCAGGAAGAAGGCCATCAGGCCTTCGATCGCCAGCGGCGCACCGAAGATGTCGCCGACATAATAGCTGTAGTAGCTCCAGTTCATGCCGAACTGGAATTCCATGACAATGCCGGTGGCGACGCCGAGCACGAAATTGATGCCGAACAGCGTGCCCCAGAATTTCGTCATCTGCCGCCAGATCTGGCGTCCGGTCATGACATAGACGGTTTCCATGATCGCCAGCAGCACGGACAGGCCGAGCGTCAGCGGCACGAACAGGAAGTGGTAAAGCGCCGTCAATGCGAATTGGAAGCGCGAAAGTGCTACGATATCTAGTTCCATTGTCTTTCTCCCACGGTCACACGGGGTACGGAGCATTCCCAAGCGCCGGGCGGCGGTTGAGGGCATGCGGTCTCGCTCAGTCCGGCCGAAGCCGGTCGAGCGCCTTTTCGAATGCCGCCTCTCCACGGCGCGAAACTTCTGAAATGCGGCCACCTTCGATAACGGCGATGCGGTCTGCGATAACAGCCTCGCGGCGGATATGGGTCGCGATAACAAGCGAACGGCCCGCTGCCATCGCCGACAGGCGCTGGAGCACATCGCGGGCGGTGGCGCCGTCGAGGCCTTCGGTCGGCTCGTCGAGCAGCCAGAGCGGCGTATTGCGCAGGAAAAGCCGGGCGAGCGCCAGCCGGCGTGACTGGCCGCCGGACAGGCCGAGGCCGCCTTCGCCGAGCGGCGTCTCAAGCCCTTGCGGCATGGCATCGACATCGGCCAGCAGGCCGGCGGCGGCGAGCGCATCGTGCAGGTGGGCCTCGCTCGCATCCGGATTGGAAAGAAGGAGATTGCCGCGCAGGCTATCCTCGAAGAGTTCCGTCCGCTGCGTCAGCAGCGTCGCCGCCGCCGCGGCGACGCTTCCCGACGCTGCAGGCAATTCGCCGGAAAGCAGAGCAAGCAGGCTGGATTTGCCGGCGCCGCTGGTCCCGATAATGGCCAGCCTTTCGCCCTGCTTGAGCACGAGGTCGATGTTTTGAAGGGCGGGCACGGCCGAGCGTTCATAGAAGGCGGTCACACCAGCCAGTGAAAAGACATATCCCGGCATCGGCGGCGCCAAAGGTTCAGCTGCCGTCGCGACGGCAAGACGCGGCGAGATACGCTTCGCCGCCAGCAGCGTCCGGCCGATTTCCAGGGCGCCGCGCCGCAGCGCCGCGAAGGGTTCGACTGCCGCGAAGGCGACGAGCAGGCCGAGGGCCGCGACAGGCGCGGTGATCGCCTTCGTCTCTGCCAGCGCGGCGACGGCGAGCAGCGATGCGGTCAGCAACATGGTGGAGACGAGGCCGAATCCGAAAGTCAGACGGGTTTCGACGCGGTTCAGCCGATCGTCGGCACGAGCGGCATAGCCATCGGCGGCCATGATCGCGCTTGTCTGACCATCGAGCCGGCCGGCCATCAGCAGGTCGGTCTGGCCGGCGACGAGATCGATCGTCCGCGACCTCAGCGCCTCGATGCCATGGGCGCGCCTGCGCGCATGCTTGCGCGCCGCGCGGCCGGCGATCCAGGGCAGGCCCAGGCCGGCGCCGGCGAGGAAAAGGCCAAAGCACAGGCCGAACACAGGATACATCAGGCCGAGCACCCCGCTGGCGGCCAATGCAGCACCGAGCGCCACGACAGCAGGGACGAGAATTCGGAGATAGAGGGAGTCGAGCGCATCGATATCGGCCGTCAGCCGGAAGAGCAGCCGGGCAGGGCGATGCAGCAGGGCGCGGGCAGCGCCCGGCTCGGCAAAGCCGCGAAACAGCCTTTCGCGAAGGGCTGCCAGCACGCCGAGCGTCGCGTCATGGGTCGCAAGCCTTTCACCGTAACGCGCCGCGGTGCGGACGATGGCGAGCAAACGGATGCCGGCCGCAGGCGCAAAGACGTCGAAGGTCATGGCCGCCGACGCCGAAAGACCGGCGAGCGCGGTTGCAGTGATGAACCAGCCGGACAGGCCGAGCAGCGCAATGCCCGCGGTCACCGTCGCGGCCGAGAGCACCGCGCCAAACATCAGCGCGCGCCGGCGCTCGGCAAGGAAGAGACGCAGGATCGGCTTGAGGTCTGCAACAAATGTGCTCATTCGGCTGCCTCCCGGATGATGAGATCGGCGTCGATGCGCATGCTGCGATGCATGCGGGCAGCCAGCAGCGGGTCATGGGTCGCGACGATCAAAGTGCGGCCGCGCGCAAGCGAAAGCAGGCTTTCCGTGACCTCGGCGGCGGTTGCGGCGTCGAGATGCGCGGTCGGTTCGTCGGCCAGGATGATCTTGAGATGCGGATTGCAGGCCGCGCGCGCGATCGCAAGCCGCAGCGCCTCGCCGCCGGAAAGCCCGATTCCTGCTTCGCCGAGCGGCTGGCTGCCATAGGCATCGGCCACCTTCCCAAGTCTCGCGGCATCCAGCGCTTTTGCCGCGTCGCTGCGCGTGATGCCCGGTCTGCCGAGCGAAATATTGCCGGTAATGGTGCCGGCGAAGATATGCGGCTTCTGGCCAATCCAGGCCATGCTACCGCGCAGAGCGGCCGCCGTATGACCCAAAAGCTCGACTCCGCCGATGACGATGCGGCCGCCGGTGCAGGGCGCCAGCCCCGCGATCAAAGAAAGAAGCGTCGACTTGCCGGAGCCGCTGGCGCCGAGCAGCGCCAGATGTTCGCCGCCGGCGATCTCGAGGTGGAAACCGTCGAGAATCAGCGGCTCGTCGGCGCCATAGCGAAAGGCGAGATTTTCAAGCCCGATGGCGGGCGCCTCCTCGCCGGCAGAGGCCATTGCCTGGCCAGAACCCTGAATGGACAGGTCGCCGGCGGCAATGGAGTCCAGCGCTTTCAGCCCCGCTTCGCCCGCCGCCCGGTCGTGCCAGACGGCAGAGAGTTCGCGCAGCGGCTCGAAGAAAGCCGGCGCAAGCAGCAGGATGAACAGGCCCTCGGTCAGGTCGAGGCGGCCCGACCAGGTGCCGAAGCGGATCTCGCCGAGCAGGCTGAATCCGACATAGACGGCAATCATCGCCACACCAAGCGCGGCGAAAAGTTCAAGCACGGCCGAGGAGAGAAAGGCGATCTTCAGCACCGTCATGGTGCGTTTACGCAGCGCATCCGCTTCATCCCGCAGCCTGAGCGCAGTTGCGTCGACCGCATCGAGCGCGCGGATCGTTGCCAGCCCGCGCAGCCGATCGAGCAGGAAGCCGTTGAGACCGCCGGTCGCGACAAGTTGTCTTTCGCTGGCGGCCTGGGCACGCCAGCCGATCAGGGCCATGAAAACAGGGATCAGCGGCGCGGCGAACAACAGAACCAGTGCGGCGATCCAGGAAACCGGCAGGATGACGGCAAGGATGACGAGCGGCACGAGGCTCGCCTTCATGCGCGCCGGTTGGAAACGAACGAGATAGGGAACGATGAGCTCGGCCTGCTCGCCGATAACGCTTGCGGCTTTGCCGGATGCCGGCCGGCCGCGATCGACAGGCGACGATATGGAAAGGGCCGAGACGGCGATCCGGCGTTTGCGGCTGAGTTCGGCGCGCGCGGCACGAAAGGCGAGGCGGCCGCCAGCCGCATCGAGACCGCTTCTCACCAATCCGAGGAGGAGAGTGCCGACAGCCGGCCAGAGAATGTCATGTAATCCGCCACCATCGGCGATGCGGCCTACGGCGATGGCCAACAACCCCGCCTGCGGGATCCAGATGGCGGCGGCCAGCGCCTGCAGCATCGCCGCCCTGCGCAGCCGGCCCTTCGCCGCGCGGCCACCCGGCAAGACGGCGGCGTCATCCCGTGGCCGTACCTCCGGTTCGTTTGTCGCGTCGAAGAAAGCTGTGCCCATGGCGCTAACTCTTGTTCGCAGGATTCGGCCGGCGGGTGCGGCCGAGCGAGATGACCCGGTCCTTGGCCTCCAGAAGCTTTGTCACTTTCGCGCCAAGCGAGAGTAGCGTTGCGAGCCTTTCTGTTTCAAGTTGTTTTACATCCTCGTACCAATGCGTCAGCTGTTCGATCAGCGTGTGCATCTCGCCCATGCGCTCCTGCGCATAGCGCTCGGCTTCGCTGGCGGGGCGCTGCATCAGGATTTCGCGCAGAACCGACAGCGTCGGATCGACCTCGCGCTTCTTTCGCTCCTCGGCGAGCGTCCGCAATATCTGCCAGACATCATCCGGCGTGGTGAAGAAATCGCGGCGGTCATCCGGCTTGTGCTTGAGAAGCACGAGGTTCCAGGCCTGCAATTCGCGCAGGCTCATCGAGACATTGGAGCGCGAGATGCCGAGGGAATCGGCGATTTCTTCCGCGCAGAGTGGGGCAGGGGAGACGAAGAGCAGGGCATAGATCTGGCCGACCGTGCGGTTGATTCCCCAGCGAGAACCCATTTCGCCGAAATGGAGAACGAAGGACTGGACAAGAGGCGGAAGGTTCATGGTCGTTTCCGTTGCGTCTGTGATTTCAGAAATTTCTGAAATTACTATACAGACTTTCGGACCCGGCCGACAATCTGCAAGGCGGCCCTGCGTCAATTTGGATGCCCGTCGGTTCGTTGGTCGTGCACCATATATAGCCTGGCCGGCCACCGCTGGATTTGACTTAAGTCAAGTTCGCAGCAATTTGCGAGGTGACGCAAAAACGCCCGGCAACGTGTTACCGGGCGTTTGTGACTGCGATATCAGGTGCGGCCGCCCACTGCGGAGGCGGCTGGAATGGCGTCCGGTTCAGATCAAGCCGGACAGGATGCCGACGCCGGCGAGGGCAGCAATGCTGCCAGCCGTGCGCGTCACCAGGACGCCTTGACGTTCGCCGGCGCGCCCGACAACGTAGCCAAGTGCGAGGCCAGCGGCGTGCAGCAGTGCGGTCGCGACCATGAAACCGGCGGCATAGGCGGCGCCAGCAGCATTTTCCGGCATTTCAGCGCCGTGCGCGTGACCGTGGAAGATGGCGAAAAGACCGATGAGACCGGCCGCTACAGCGAGCGGCGCCTTGACGTTGAGCGCCACGATGGCGCCGAGGATGACGACCGAGAGCGCAATGCCGGTTTCAACGAAGGGAACATTGATGCCGGCCACCCCGAGAGCGCCGCCGAGCGCCATCACCAGAACGAAGGTCGTCGGCACGAGCCAGGTGGCGCGACCGCCAAGCTGAAAGGCAAATACCCCGACCATCACCATTGCGAGCATATGATCGAGGCCGGACATCGGATGAGCAAAGCCATGGCTGAAGCCGGCAGTTTCGCCGATGGCGGGATGGGCCGAGGCGACGGCCGGAAGCGCTGCGGCGGCCAAGGCAACAAGGACGCTCTTGAGTGCTGATTTCATTGCTCGATTCCTCGTCAAACTACAAATTCCTGCGGCGGCCGAACATCGGCATGGCTCAACGTCGCGTGCAACACGCTAGATCAAGGAATTTGCGTCGTCAACGAAAAACCTGCTAAATGCCAACCAATTCAATTGCTTATCCGATAGGCAAATGCCGCTTTCGATTGCTTTCGCCTGACGCCAGACTGCGCAGGACCGGAGCGTTTCGACCAAAACGCACTCATATTCCGCTTCGCCAACTGGAAAGGGCTCTGCCCAGCAGCTATCAATCGTCGACTGAGACAGAGAGGGATGCCCATGACCAATACCGAACGGCCGCTGGCGATCAGTGCGCCCGAACCGCGCACGCTCGATCTGATCTTCACCGACAAGGCGCGCGCCGAACTGCATGCGAAATACCAAATCGTCGAAGCCGACCCGGAAAATATCGCCGGCCTCGGCGACGAGATCCTCGGCAGGACGCGTTACATCATCGGCCAGCCGCCGCTTTCGGCCGAAACGCTTGCCAGAATGCCGGCCCTGCGCTCGATCCTCAACGTCGAGAGCAATCTCCTGAGCAATATGCCCTATGACGTGCTCTTCCAGCGCGGCATTCATGTCGTGACGACGGGCCAGGTCTTCGCCGAACCGGTCGCCGAAATCGGCCTCGGCTTCGCCCTGGCCTTGGCGCGCGGCATCGTCGACGCGGACGTCGCCTTTCGCGAGGGCCGCGAGCTCTGGGGCGGGGAGGGCAATGCGAGCGCGCGGCTCGTCGCCGGTTCCGAGATCGGCATCATCGGCTTCGGCGATCTCGGCAGGGCGCTGCGCCGGGTGCTTTCCGGCTTCAGGGCGCGCATCAGGGTCTTCGATCCTTGGCTGCCCCGTTCGATCCTCGAGGAAAACGGCGTCGAGCCCGCAAACCTCGAGGATGTGCTGACGAAGAGCGATTTCGTCTTCGTCGTCGCGGCCGTCACCAGCGAAAACAAGGGATTCCTTGGCGCCGAAGCCTTCGCCAGCATGCGCAAGGGCGCGGCCTTCATCCTGCTCAGCCGCGCCGATGTCGTCGATTTCGATGCGCTGATTGCCGCCGTCTCGTCGGGCCACATCGTCGCGGCGAGCGACGTCTACCCGGCGGAGCCGCTGCCGGCCGGACATCCAGTGCGCAGCCTCAAAGGCTTCATCCGCTCAGCACACCGAGCCGGCGCGCTCGACGGCGCCTTCAAGAAGATGGGCGACATGGTGCTCGAAGACATGGACCTGATGGATCGCGGCCTGCCGCCGATGCGCTGCAAACGCGCCGAACGCGAGACGGTCTCGCGCATGCGCTCCAAACCGGTCGCGGTCAACTGAAAAGCCGCCCAGCTGACCGGCAGCTTGAGCGGCATGACAAGAGGTTTCGTTAAGCGGCGCGCTGGCCGGTGCCCTGGATCGCGGCGAGCTTCCAATCCGCGCCCGGCTTGCGCACGAAGGTCCAGATTTCGGTGCTTTCGCTCGGGCGGCGGTCGTCGCCGGAAACTACCCGGCCGCTGTCGCGTTCGACCATGGCATCGATCGAGGAGTAACGCATGGCGAGAGTTGCATACTCCTGGCCGTTTTCGCGCCAGGCCTCGGCGATATCGCCCTGCAGCAGCTTGACGTCGGAAACGCGGTTGCGCACGCCGTTGGTGGCGTTTTCGCCGAGCTCCTCGGCAAGATAGGACATGGCTTCCGGCGTCGTCAGCCGGCGCAGCGTGCCGTAATCCTCGGCACCGTAAGCGGTTTGAACGTTGGTCAGCAATTCCTCGAATTGATCGAGGTCGGCTTGGGTCAGCCCGATCTCATCGCCCGGCCGGTTGCCGCGCGACTGCCCGCCGAAACCGGCGCCCGAACCGATCGCCGGGATCTGGAAGGACGAATTTTTCGTGGGAGACATGCTATAGGAGCGGCTCTGGCCACCGACACCATAGGAGGGCTGGCGGCGGTTGGCGAAATAGCGCATCGCCAGCATGATGCCACCGCCGATCAACGCAATCTGCAGCAACATGCCGAGCAAGCCGAAACCGCCGCCGAAACCGTGACCGAGCAGCATACCGAGAAGGCCGCCGGCAATCAGGCCGCCGATCATCGATCGGCCGAAGCCGTTGAAGAAACCAGGGCGCTGCTGGGCGTAGCCGGGCTGCTGGGTGTTATAGGGCGCGGTCGTCTGCGGGCGCGGCGTCATCGAGCGTTCGATCGGCGCAGCCGGGGCAGGTGCGGTGCGAGTGACGGGAGGGGCGCTGAAAGTCCGCGTGCCGCGGCTTCCGAATCCACCGAAACCACCGGCGCGGCGCGCATCGGCATCACTGATCGTGGCAAAAACGGTAGCGCTCGTCAGTACGGCAATGGCTGCGATTCTGGCAAAACGCGAAACGGCACTCGGCATTCCTTGGTCTCCTGTCATGCACAATCACGGCATGTCGAGAGCTAATATAGGTAGTCTTTCCCGGGTTTGAAGTTCTTCGGCAGCTTTACTGGCAGACATCGACCCAGCGCGCGCCGGTCAGCTCCGCCAATCGGCCGGTGGCGATGCGCACGGCCGAATTGGTCGAGCCGGCCGCAGGCACGACTTCATCGAAGCGCTTCAGCGAGACGTCGCAGTAAATCGGCAGCGGCGAAGGCAGGCCGAACGGGCAGACGCCGCCGACAGGATGGCTCGTCACTGCCACGACCTCCTCCGCATCGAGCATGCGCCCCTTGGCCCCGAACGTATCCTTGAACTTGCGATTGTCGAGCCGCGCCGTGCCACCGGCGACGACCAACATCGCCTGCTCGCCGACGCGCAGGCAGATCGTCTTGGCGATCTGGGCCGGTTCGACGCCGTGGGCTTCGGCAGCAAGCGCCACCGTCGAGGAGCTCTCGGCGGTCTCGATGATTTCGATATCGGGTGCATGGGCGCCGAGGAAGGCGCGAACGGATTCAAGGCTCATGGGACAGGATACTTCGAAAAAGAACCGAGTCTAAAAACGCCGCGCGGTGATGTGGCCATGGAAAATTCACGCATTGCTACCTAGCCGGATATTCCAGAAATTTCAATCAGGCGGCCGCCATCGAGTGGTTCTGGGACACCGCACCATCTGGGGCTCTGTGGCATTACTGCACGAATACCCGCTAAGGGAAATCGACTTGTTGGGATCGAAGTGGTTCGCGCGGATTGGCCTGAATCGTTCGAAGGGCGGTCAATTGCGCTCCAGAGGTAATCGCCGATGAGTATACACCAATGGCAGCGGCGCGACTGGGACAACAGCGTTCCTGCCGCAAGCGGTGCGGGGTCGATCGCGTCACTGCCGACGCCGAGCCATCGAGACGGGCGTCTCCTCCTGTTAATCTTTGTCAGCTTGCCGGATTGCGCGCGGTGACGATTCACGCCGCACCGTCGATTATTACCGACCGCTCGCCGGGGCGGTCCGCGAAGGCGGCACGAACCGCGGCCGAGGCGCGGGCGCGGATGTCGTCTGGCTGATCAGCAAGCGCGCGCCAGCGGGCCGACTTCGAGTGTCACTGTCGTCGAGGGCCGGATCACCGGGATCGGCCATCGCGGGGGCCATAGCGCCACCGTCAAACTCAATACCGGCCCCGATGTCGCGGTCGACATCCTGTTCGCTCATCCGCGCAACAAGCCGTCCGCCAGCCTGCATGAATCACTGGGCCTCGCCACAGTCGATACGCCCAGCGGCATCGCCCTCAAGGTCGATGAGCGCCGCGAGACCGGCATCCCCGGCATCTACGCCGCCGGCGACCTCGCCAACCCCGGAATGCCCTCGGTCACCACGGCATCATGGCAAGGCGCGATGGCGGGTATTTTCGCCCAGCAGTCGATGCTGGTTTGAGAGCAGAGAATCTCTTCCCCGGTTGCCGCGGGCTGTCATATTCTGGAGGTTGCGGGCAGCGGACGACTGGGCGATCTACCTCGCCAAGACAGCCGGCCGCAATCGTGTGGTTACGCAGTCACCTGTCGATCGACCTTGCCTAGCCCTGCAACCTTCGTGCACTCCGGATCCGGAAAAAAGACACGCCTCCATCGGCTTGAGGGTGGTCGTCGTCGATGCCCTTCCTCGATGCGCAGCCGCGCACCATTCGGTTCGAGCCGCCCGACGTTTATGATAGAGCCCTGGCGCATTACGCGCTGTCTGTCGAGGATGTCGCTTTCGCCAAGGCGCATCGCCGATCGCATAATCTCCTCGTCATCAGGCCATCATCCTGTGGAACACCGTCTATCTCGCCACGCTGTAGATTACGTGCGCGGCCAGGGTATCGCTATTTCGGACGAGCTGCTTCCAGGTCGCACCGCTCCCACGGGCTCATATCGCGCTCACCGACGATCTCTGAAACGAAATTGACCGACCCCTCGAACGTTTCAGGCCGATCCGCGCGAATCGCTTCAATCCAGAGAACTTCAGATTCCCTTAGCGGGTATTATTGCAGAAACTCCCACGGAGCCCCAATCTGCCTGAGTCCTTTGAGGATCACAAAGTGAGCAAGCCGAATTATCGGGACATCGCCCGCCAGGCGGGCGTCGGAACAGCAACCGTCGAGCGGGTCCTGAACGGGCGCGGCGGTGTGCGCCCCGAACTTGTGGAGAAAGTGATCATTGCCGCACGCGCACTGGATTACCCCCGCAAGCTCCCGGACACCCATCGCGGCCTGCTGCGCATAGAGGTGTTGATGGTGCGTCCTGAAACGACTTTCTACCAGCGGCTCTCCGCAGCCTTCGAGAGGATCGCGGCAACCCTCGACCCGCTGGTCATCGTGCATCGCAGCTTTACCGAAGAGATGAAGCCGGAAGAAATCGCGCGCCGCATTCTGTCGGCCGGCCTGCGCCGCGCCGCCCTGATCCTGGCAGTGCCGAGCAATCCGGTGATCGGCGCGGCCGTCGAGAAGGTCAGCGCCCAAGGCTTGCCGGTGGTCCACGTCGTCACCCGTGCCTCGGAACGTACGGGCGAATTCGTCGGCATCGACAATTATGCCGCCGGCCGCACGGCAGCGCTGTTCATCAGCCGAATGGCTCGGCGGACCGGTCCCGTCTTTGCAATCTGCCATCCGATCTATCAGGTACACCGCGATCGCATCCGCGGCTTTTCGGACTATTTTCTCGAGCACCCCGACGCCACCAGCTTCCAGTGCCTGGGATTCGGCCTCGATGAAGAGCATCTCGGCGCTGAACTCCTGTCCTCGGCATTGCGGATGTATCCGGACCTTGCCGGCCTCTACAATGCCGGCGGCGGCAATTCCGCGCTGATCAATGTGCTGCGGCGGCAGGCGCGCGAGCGCGGCATCTTCTTCGTCGGCCACGAGCTCACCGACTATACACGCAGCGCCCTGCAGGACGGCGTCATGGATGTGGTGCTTGACCAGGCGCCCGAGGCGCAGGCCAGGCGATCGCTCGATCTGGTGCTGCGCCGGATCGGCTTGACCGAGATCGAGCCCGATCAGGCGCCCATCCGTTTCATCACCATTACCAAGGAAGGGCTTTGATCTGATTTGATCAAGAATGACTTCGCTGCCGCGCCGGCCTCCTGCTAATTTCAAGGCAAGAAGGAGAGCCGGAGCGTCGACAGCGACACCGGATCAGGCGCACCAGGCGCTCTCTTTCAAGAGGACTTGTGCGAAGGGGATATTTCCGTTTCGCCTGGAGGAGAGTGAAATGGATGATCTCAAATTCGGAACGCGAAACAAGCGCGGCGACTGGGCGCCCAACAACCCTGTCGAGACCGCGCCGCTATTTGCTTTTCCGCCGCGGCTTATGGCCGTTCTGAAATGGCTGCCGCATTACTTCTTTCCCTGGAATGCGATTTTTGCCGCCTCCGCCGCCGCTTATTGGGCCTGGGTCATTCCGCTAAAGGAAACGATGCAAACGCTTGGCATCGGCTGGATCGCCTGGCTTTATGCGGTCAACGCGATCTGCGTCTTGCTCTTTTACGGCGCCTTCGAGGTGCATCTCTATGTGCTGAAGCGGCAGGAAAACCGCTTCAAGTACAACGGAAAATTTCCGTCCGAACAGAAGAACAAAGCCTTCTGGTTCGAGCGCCAGAACGTCGACAACATGCTGCGCACCTTCCTGTCCGGCGTGACCATCTGGACGGCGATCGAGGCTGCAATGCTCTGGGCTTACGCCAACGGCTACGCACCCTGGCTGAGCTTTGCGGAGCGCCCCTGGACGCTTGCCCTCGTGGCGCTCGTCGTGCCGATCATTCACGAGTTCCACTTCTTCTGCATCCACCGGCTCATTCATATGCCCTTCCTCTACAAGTGGGTGCACTCGGTCCACCATAACTCCGTCAATCCCTCGCCCTGGTCCTCGCTATCGATGCATCCGGTCGAGCATCTGCTCTATCTCGGCACGGCCTTCTACCACCTGATCCTGCCGTCCAATCCGATCCTCATGCTCTACCAGCTGCATTATGCAGGCTTCGGCGCCATTCCCGGTCATGTGGGTTTCGACAAGGTCGAGATCGGCGAGGACAAGCTCGTCGACAGCCACGCCTATGCGCATTACCTGCACCACAAATATTTCGAGGTGAATTACGGCGATGCGCTGATCCCACTCGATAAATGGTTCGGCACCTGGCACGACGGCTCGCCGGAAGGCGAGGCCCTGATGCAGGAACGCTACCGCCGGCGGAAAGAGAAACTCGCGGCCCGCAAGGGCCGTATGGAAGTCACGGGAGCGGCCGAATGAGCTGGATTACTGCTTGCAAACTCGACGACATCGAGCAGGAAGGCGCCATCCGCTTCGACCATGGCAGCCGCACCTACGCCATCTATCGCGGCCCCGACGACAGCGTCTATTGCACGGCCGGCCTCTGTACGCACGAGGCGATCCATCTGGCTGACGGGCTGGTCATGGACTTCGAGGTGGAATGTCCCAAGCATTCCGGCGCTTTCGACTATCGCACCGGCGAGGCGCTGAGGCTCCCGGCCTGCGAGAATTTGAAAATCTATCCGGCCGAAGTGGTCGACGGGGAGGTTCGCGTGGCTCTGGTCTGAGCCCGCAATCGCTGCAGGCCTGAGCGGCACCGGAATACGTCGGGTGGCCTCTTTTTTGGAGAGCTTTATGAGCGGCATTGTCATCATCGGTGCAGGGGAATGCGGAACGCGCGCTGCATTTGCTCTGCGGGAGGCGGAATATTCCGGATCCATCACGCTTGTCGGAGCGGAGCCGCATCTGCCCTACGAACGACCGCCGCTGTCGAAGCCGACGAGTGGTGCCGTGCAGATGAAACTGATCTGCGCGCAGGAGGCTCTGGCTGGCGCCGGCATCGACTATCTCAAGGGCGTGTCGGCCTCGAAGCTGGATACCGATGCTCGCACAGTCGCTTTAGGCGACGGACGCGTGCTGGGCTATGAAAAGCTGTTGCTTGCCACCGGCGCGCGTCCAAGACGGCTTGCCTCCCCTGGCGCCGAACGCGCGCTCGACTTCCGCACCCATGCCGATGCCGAAGCGATATTCTCCAATGCGAGAACAGGTCGGAACGTTGCTGTCATCGGCGGCGGTTTGATCGGGATGGAGCTTGCGTCCGTGCTTCGCGGCAAGGGCATTGCGGTCAGCGTCATTGAAGCAGCGCCCAAGATCCTGGGGCGCGCCATCCCCTCGCGCTTTGCCGAAAGGCTGCATGCCAGACACATGGCTGAAGGCGTCGATTTTCATCTCGACCGGGGCGTCGCGGCAATCACCGATGACGGCGTCATTCTGACGGATGGCAGCACGGTTCAAGCCGACCTCGTTGTCAGCGCCATCGGTGTAATGCCCGAGATTACGCTGGCGCAGCAGGCTGGATTGGCGACAGGCAACGGCATTCTGACGGACGTCCATCTTCGCACGAGCGCGCCCGATATCTTTGCGGCGGGCGACTGCGCAGCAGTGAGTCAGCCCGGCGGAGGTCATATTCGTTTCGAAAGCTGGCGGAATGCCAGGGCCCAGGCCGAGCTTGCCGCTCGCAATATGGTTGCTTCAGTCGAGGTTTTCGCCGCCATCCCCTGGTTCTGGTCCGATCAATACGATCTCGGCCTCCAGGTCGTCGGGTTGCCGCAGCCGCCCCATCAAAGCGTGGTCCGCTCGTTTGGTGATGGCGAACTGGAATTCTATCTGGATGGCGGGCGTCTCGTCGCCGCAGCCGGGCTTGGCATCGGCAATGGTCTCGCCAAGGATATCAAGCTTGCCGAATTGCTGATCGCAGCCCGGGTGCATCTCGATCCCGCATCTCTCGCCGATCCGAACGTGAATCTCAAGACGCTCCTGAAGAGCGCAAGGGCGGCATGATGCAGAAGCTGCTGATCTTCCAGTCGCTCTGGGCCATGGAGCGCCGACATACAGATGGCTATGAGCGCAGCCTCGACGAGAACATCGCGATGATCTCGGAGGCCGGCTTCGATGGCATCAGCGCCCACTATACCAACCGCGCCGACGTTGTCAGGCTGAATGACGCCATCAGGGACACCGGATTGAAGATCGAAGGCGTCTGTTTTCCTCGCAACGTCGGGGATTTGCGCCTGCCGCTCGAGCTTGCCGTGGAATTCCCGGTCAGTCATATCAACGTGCAGCCCGATGTCCGACTGCGCCGCGTCGAGGAGTGCCTGCCGATCCTGGACGGCTGGATGCAGCTTGCCGAAGATGCCCGCGTCCCCGTCTTCATCGAAACCCACCGCAACCGGATGACGACCGATCTGTTGTTTACGCTCGACCTGCTGGAGGAGAGGCCAGATCTGCCGCTGCTCGCCGACCTCTCGCATTTTACAGTCGCACGTGAGTTTGCGCTTCCGGTCGATGCCGAAACCCATGCCATGATTCATCGCATCCTGCACAACGCGCAGGCCTTCCATGGGAGGGTCGCATCGTGTGAGCAGGTGCAGATCGAAATTTCGTTTCCTCACCATCGGCCCTGGGTCGAACTCTTCCTTCAATGGTGGGACTACGGCATGCGCGAATGGCGCAGTCGTGCGGCTTCGAATGCCGAGCTGGTCTTCACCTGCGAGCTGGGGCCGAAGCCCTATGCGATCACCGGGCGAGACAGCAACGACACCACCGATCGATGGGCGGAGGCGCTGCTGCTTCGGCAGATGCTTCGTGATCTCTGGGCCGGAATTTGATAGCCATATCACGTTGGCCGAAAGCCGGCAGGGATGATCTCGTCTTGAAACCATTCCCTGCCGGATATTCCCTCGGCAACATCAGCGAGGGTCCGCTCTAATCATCGGACAAAGCGAGGTCACGGCGCAGCCAGGATGGGAAGGTGTCGATGCTGTTCACCATATGACGACATCTCCACCAGGCAATGATGGTTGCGACGAGAATCTCTCTGAATCTGAACCGCGAGCAAAGCTCGCGCATGGATGCCGACAGGCTTTCGCCGGCGCGTTGATTGGTCATGATCATCAGCAGTCAGAATTCTGAGCCGCCCTTCTTTCAAGCTGAAAGTGCGCAGCGTCATAGCGCGGACATCACCGCGCCCAGACGCTGCGTGCGAAACGAGTGCCACCTTTGGATGGGGAAGCTTGAAAGATCTCGGATATGATCGAGGGTCGGGAGCTTCGAGGGCCTATGCCAAAGAGGCGTTGGACGAAGAAATATCTGTCATTGCACGCCTCCATTGTTGAACGGCTCCGGCGCAATTATTAGCCGATTACGAAAATACAGGCAAGCGCGCGATTTCGAACGCTTCGAAGAGCCGACGGCGTGGTCGTGGCGAGGCCATGTTGCGGCTCTCGACGTTGCCTCAGCACACCTTCGATGCCGATTTTCACCGGCAATTGGCCTCGCCTTCTGATGGGCAATTGACCGCGCCGAGAACATCGTCATAATAATTTTGCACACGTGCTCAATTTTGTCATTCGGCCGTTACGTTCGCCCCCTAGAGCGGCATACGCCACGTTTTCGTGGGGTTATCGGAACGGCCATCAACACCAGTGATGACCCATCAAGAGGCCTCACACTGCTCTTCAAGGGAGACGAAGAAAATGACCATTTTGCCGACGTTGAAATCCCTTACGATCGCGGCCGCCATCCTGGCCTCGACCTCCGCATTTGCACTCGCCAAGGACGTTACTATTGGCGTCTGGGCCGGCGGCACCGGCCCCAACGACACGTATCGCCTCGACGCCATCGAGATCGCAGCCCAGCAGCTGCAGCGCCAAGCCGCACTCAAGGGCGAGGACTTGAAGATCACCGTCGAGAAGAAGCCCTATTCCGGCTGGGACGACTTCAAGCAGGCGCTGACCCTTGCCGCCGAAGCCAAGACTGCCCCGAACATCGTCGTCAGCGGTCATGAAGACATTGCGCCCTGGTCGCAGGCCGGCCTCATCGTTCCGATCGAGGATTATGTCGATCTCGACTCCTGGCCGCTCAACGGCATCTATGAGAACCTGCTGAAGATCGCCTCCTACAACGGCACCGTCTACGGCATTCCGCAGGACGCCGAATCCCGCCCGATGTTCTTCTGGAAGCCATACATGAAGGCGATCGGCTACAGCGACGCCGATCTGGATGCGCTGCCTCAGAGCGTTCAGGACGGCAAGTACACCATGAAGAACCTGCTGGAAGACGCCAAGAAAATGCAGGACAAGGGCCTCGTCCAGCCCGGCTACGGCTTCTATCCTCGCACCAGCAACGGCCCCGACTACTGGCAGTTCTACACGTCCTTCGGCGGCGCCATGGAAGAAAACGGCAAGCTCGTTTTCGACAAGGCTGCGATGAAGCGCACCTATCAGTTCTTCGCCGATGCCGTTTCGACCGGCGTTACCAAGAAGAACCACATCGGCATGCCGGGCGACCAGTGGTGGAAGGAAGTTTCCACGGGCAAGGCCGGCATCTGGGACGCTGGCACCTGGCACTATGCCCGCATGGTCAATCAGGAAGGGCTGAAGGACTTCTTCGGCAATATCGTCTTCACGCTGATCCCCGCCGGCGAAGGCGGCAAGGCCAACACGCTGACGCACCCGCTCGTCTACCTGCTGACCGCCGGTCACGACAAGGAAGACACCGAAATCGCCGCCCAGCTGATCAAGATCGCCTCCGAGCCGCGCACCAACGCGCTGCATGCGGTCAAATCAGCGCATCTCGGCATTTCCGAGGCGGAATCCGAAGTCGAATTCTACTCGGCCGACCGCTGGACCCGCGAAGCGACCGAGCGCCTGCTGCCGCATGCCAATGCGATGCCGAACAATTCCGATTTCGGCACCTACTGGAACATCATGTGGAAGGGTCTTCAGGCATCGTGGACCGGCGCCAAGACCGTCGACGCCGCCATCGGCGATGCCGAGAGCGAGCTGAAAAGCACGCTCGGCGACAAGATCGTCATCCGCTAAAACCGAAGCATCCCTCTGGGCGGCGGCGACCCGCCGCCCGATCGGTCCCGCGAGGAGGCTTCCATGAAATCGTCCAGAACGCTTGGACTGCTGATGATCGCGCCCGCGGCGATCATGATCGTCCTCTTCTTCCTGCTGCCGGTCGTTCTGACGGCAGTCTTCTCGATGACCAACATGACCACCGCCACCGGCATTTCGGGCGGCGTCTACCAGATCGCCCCCAATTCGCTGATCACATTGAAATCGTCGATGCCCGACATCGCCGCCGAGATATCCGAACCGCGCTACGCGATCGACGAAGCGGGCCTCAAGGCCGTCGAGGGCCTCGGACTTGCGCCTGACATCGCCGCTGAATTGCGCGCCAAGCATGCAGGCGAGGTCTTTCCGACGCGCCGCGACGCCGAACGCATGATCAAGAATCTTGCCGAGCGGCCTTCGACGCGCGACGTCAAACAGATCTCCGAACAATTCAACCGCTCCGTCGTCAACACCCGCTTCGACAGCAGGGAGCAGCTGTTTTCGTCGCTGGACACCCTTGGCCTCAAGCTGACGCCCGAGCAGAAGGAAACGGTCGCCACGGCCACCTATACCGGCTGGACCTGGACGACCGACAATTTCGCGCGCATCGCCACCTCGCCCGACATGGCGCGCGTGCTTTTCAACACCGCGCTCTACGTCGCACTGGTGCTGGCGCTCTTCAATGTCGGCTATGCGCTATTGCTCGCCATCTGGACGCACTACATGCCGCCGACGCCGGCTTCGATCTTCCGTGGCATCTGGCTGCTGCCGCGCATCACGCCCGTCGTCATCTATGTGATGCTGTGGAAATGGCTTGCTTGGGATACCGGCTTCATCTCCGTGCTGATGGGCAAACTCGGCTATGCCCCGAAGAACTACCTGCTCGATACCGCCTATCATGCCTGGCTCTTCGTCGTGCTAATCAACGGCTTCATCGGCGCCTCGATGGGCATGCTGGTCTTTTCCTCGGCGATGAAGGCGATTCCGAAGAGCCAGTTCCATGCGAGCGAGGTCGACGGCGCCTCGCGCTGGCAGCAGATTCGCTACATCATTCTGCCGCAGATGCGCTGGCCGATCCTCTTCGTTACCTGCTATCAGACGCTGTCGCTGCTCGCCTCCTTCAATGAAATTCTGCTCGCCACCAATGGCGGACCGGGCAATGCGACCGAGGTCTGGGCGCTTGCCGCCTATCACACGGCGCTCCGGAACTATGCCGGCAATCTCGAATACGGGCTGGGTGCGGCCATGGCGCTGGTGCTCGTCGTCATCGGCGTGGCGCTGTCGCTTGTCTATCTACGCGTCTTTAACCACGGCACGCTTGTCGCCAAGCCCCTGATCGAGGATTGACCATGGCCGAACGATCGCAGCCCTCGGCAAATTACAGCAGCTGGCCTGTCATAACGGCGCTCACCGTTGTCAGCCTGCCGCTGCTGTTGATGTATGTCTATCTCTTCCTCGACACCGTGACGGTGAAGCAGCCTGATGCGCTGCTGCCCTCCGGCCTGACGCTCGATCATTGGCGTTTCCTGTGGCAGACGACGCCGGGCAAGGCGAATATCTGGCAAGTGACGCTGAATACGCTGCTGTTTTCGGCCTGCACCACCAGCCTGGTGCTCATTGTCTCGTCAATGGCGGGCTACGTGCTCTCGCGGCTGAACGTACCAGCGCGCGGCTTCTTCCTGGCCGGCGTCATGGTGCTGCACGCCTTCCCGTCGGTGACGCTGATCATCGCAATCTTCATCGTGCTGCAGATGATCGGCCTCTACAATTCGCTGATCGGCGTCATCCTGGTGAAGGCGGCGATCGACCTGCCGCTCGGCATCTGGCTGATGAAGGGTTTTTACGACACCGTGCCCTGGGAAATCGAAATGGCCGGCGTCGTCGACGGCGCCTCGCGTTTCCGGGTCTGGCGCAGCCTCGTGCTGCCGCAGGTCAAGCCCGGCATCATGGCGCTCGGCCTGTTTTCCTTCCTCGCCGGCTGGGGCGAGTTCATCCTGCCGCAGGTGCTGGCGCCGGGAAACCAGGTGCAGGTTCTGTCGGTCTATCTCGCCGGCTTCCTCGCCGACGACAACAATTACGATTTCAACATGTTCAAGGCGGTCGGCCTCTTCTACCTCATTCCGGTTCTGATCGCTTACGCGCTCTTCAACAAATACCTCATGAACATTTACGGCGGCGGGAACAAAGGCTGATGCGCATCTTCCTCGATAATTTCTCGAAGAGCTTCGGCTCCACCAAGGTCATCGAGAATATGCAGCTCGAAGTCAGCAACGGCGAGATGCTGGCACTGCTCGGCCCTTCCGGCTGCGGCAAATCGACGACGCTTTTCGCGATCTGCGGCATTCACCGGCCGACCAGCGGACGTATCCTCTTCGGTGACCGCGACGTCACCGACCTGCCGAGCCAGGCCCGCAATGTCGGCGTCGTCTTCCAGTCCTACGCGCTCTACCCGCACATGACGGTCGCCGAAAACATCGGCTTTCCGCTGAAGGTAAAGGGGGCGCCTGCCGGCGAAATCCGCAAGGAGGTCGACAAGATCGCCGCCCTCGTCCAGATCGGCAATCTGATGGGCCGCCGGCCGGCCGAGCTTTCCGGCGGCCAGCAGCAGCGCGTGGCGCTGGCGCGCGCCCTGATCCGCAAGCCCGACGTGCTGCTGCTCGACGAACCGCTCGCCAATCTCGACGCCAAGCTGCGCCTCGAAATGCGCTCGGAAATCCGCCGCCTGCAGCGGGAGACCGGCATCACCGCCATCCTCGTCACCCATGATCAAGTGGAAGCGATGAGCATGTGCGACCGCATCGCCATCATGAAGGAAGGCGAGATCGTCCAGGTCGCCACGCCGGCCGAAATGTACAATGATCCGAAGACCGCCTTCGTCGCCGGCTTCCTCGGGAATCCGCCGATCACTTTCCTGCGCGGCGTCATGGACAAAGGCTCCTTCATCATCCCCGAGAGCGAGATCCGCGTGCCGCTGCCGGGTACCGTCGGCGCCTCCGACGGCAGCAAGCTGACGCTCGGCGTCAGACCGGAGCATTTCACGCCGGCGGGTGATACGCCCGTCACCGGCAAGATCACCTTCGCCGAGACACAGGGCCGCGAAAACCTCTACGACGTGGCTCTTGCAGGTGGTCCGCTGCTGCGTTCGATTCAGCCGGTGCGCCACGATATCCACGTCGGCGACCATGTCACCTGGGCGATCGATAGCCGTGGCGTGCTCGTCTTCGACGAAAATGGCAGGAGGATTTGATGACCCGCGATTTTTCGGCATTTTTCACGCGTTACGGCTGGCCGTCGGGCAAGGGCCGACTGCCCTTCTGCATTGGCCATCGCGGCGCCAGCGGCCATGAACGCGAGAATACCATCGCCGCCTTCCGCCGCGCTTCCGAACTCGGCGCCGAGATGTGGGAACTCGACACGCAGCTGACCCGCGACGGCGTGGTCGTCGTCTCGCATGACGACCATCTCGAGCGCGTCTTCGGCATCGACCGCCGCATTTCCGAAATGACGGCCGCCGAGCTCGCAGCTCTCAACGGCGTCGACGTGCCGCTTTTTTCGGAGGTGGCAGCCCTCGGCCGCGAGACCGGAACCGGCCTCTATGTCGAGCTCAAGGCGCCTGGGACCGGCCTGCTCTGCTGGCGCCATCTTGCCGAGATGAACCAGCGTTTCGCCTGCCTCGGCTCCTTCGATACGGCGCAGGTGCGCGAACTCCGCGACGCGGGCTGCGATTTCCCGCTTTCGGTGCTGATCCGCGTCGGTCACGATCCGCATGCCCTCGGCGACGGGGCCGGCGCCGATATTCTGCATCTCTGCTGGGAGAGGGCAGGGGAACGGCCGCAGGACCTGGTTACCGACGCGCTGATGCAGCGTGCCTTCGACGCGGGTCGTGAGATCGTGCTCTGGCACGAGGAGCGGCCGACCATTCTCGATGATATCATGAAACTTCCGGTTCTCGGCATCTGCACGGATCTGCCCGATCTGATGCGGCCGTCGGCAGAGAGGGAAAGAGCAGTTGCCAGACAGGGATAAGGGGCCGCGCAAGGTAACCTCCTTCGACGTGGCGCGGGTGGCCGGCGTCTCGCGTGCGGCCGTGTCGCGCGCCTTCACACCGGATGCCAGCGTCTCACCGAAGACCCGCGAAAAGGTCTATCAGGCCGCCAAGGAGCTCGGCTACCGGGTGAACTATCTTGCCCGAAGCCTCACCAACAAACGTTCCGATCTCGTCGGCGTCGTGGCCGCCGGCCTCGACAATCCGTTCCGCACATTGCAGATCGAGCATCTGGCGAGAGTGCTGCTTGCCCGCAATTTCCGCCCGATCCTGCTGCCGACCTCACAGGAGGCGGATACGTCGACGGTTATCGGCCAGCTGCTGCACTACGCCGTGTCCGGCGTCATCGTCACCTCGGACGCACCGCCGACCGCAATCTGCGAGCAATGTGCGGCCGAGGGCGTGCCAATCGTGCTGATCAACAAGGGCAACGATATTCCCTTTGTCGATCGCATCATCTCGGACGATCGCATGGCTGGCCATCTCGCCGCCACCCACTTGATCGAAAGCGGCGTGCGAAAGCCCGCCGTGATGGCCGCACCCGCCATATCCTATACGGCCCGGCGGCGCAGCGAGGCCTTCATTGCCCGCTGCAAGGAGCTCGGTGCCGAGCCGCAGTTTCTGCATCTCAGAATCAACGATTACCGGAGCGGATACGATGCGGCCGGCGAACTTGCCGCATCCCGCATTGACGGCCTGTTCTGCGCCAACGACTACATGGCCTGCGGCGTCCTTGACCGCATCATGCAGGGCCGCGGCCGCGACGACGCGCCGCCGCTCTCCATCATTGGCCACGACGACATTCCGCAGGCGAGCTGGACCGCCTATGAGCTAACGACCATCCGCCAGCCCTGCGATGTCCAGGCCGAACAGACCGTCGATCTGCTGATGAGCCGGATAGCCGAGCCGGACCTGACGGCGCGCGTCGAGTTCACGCCGGTGACACTGATAAGAAGAAGGACCGCCTGATGAAATCGGTATTCGATAGCGCAGCCATCCGGGCACGGGCGGAAGTCGCGATCGCCGTCGCCCTCGAAACCGGACGGGAAGCGGCCCGGTTTCGGCGCGACGCCAATCCCGGCGCTCTCGCCGTCGAAAACAAGGGATTGCAGGATTTCGTGACTGTCGCCGACAAGAAGGCTGAACAGGCGATCCGTGACGGACTGATCTCGCGCTTTCCCGATGATACCTTCATGGGGGAGGAGAGCGGCGGCCGATCGGGCGCGGCCGGCACTTGGGTCGTCGATCCGATCGACGGCACGACCAACTACATCAGGGGCTTCCGGCATTGGGGCGTCTCAATCGCTTTCGTCGCCGGCGGCAGGATCGAGATCGGCGTGGTATACGACGCCTCAGAGGACAAGGTCTTCCATGCCCTGCGCGGCGATGGCGCCTTCAAGGACGGGCTTCCCATTCATGCGGCTGCGACCGCCGATCCGGCCAATGCGCTGGTCATCCTCGGCCATTCCCGCAAAACGAGTTTTGACGACCATCTTGCAATCTCCAGACGGCTGCACGAACGTGGCATGGACTATCGCCGCATGGGCGCGGCCGCCATCGACTTGGTTCGTGTCGCGGAGGGTACCGCCGATCTCTATTACGAACGCCATCTCAATGCCTGGGATATGCTTGCCGGCGCCCTGATTGCCAAAGAGGCCGGCGCGATCGTGGCGATGCCGGCGATCGACAAGCTGCTCGCCGATGGCGGGCCAGTCATCGCCCATGCGCCGGGGCTTGCGGGCGAATTCGCCTTCATCCTCGACATCGAGGGGCTCATGCCCAGCCGTTAGTCCGCCGTGCCGCGGCGCCAGGCGCGTTCGGTCGCAGGCGCCTCGTCGGTGGTGATCTGATCCGGCTTCAGAGCCATCAGCGCCTGGAAGCTCCGCCATTCCTCGTCGCTGAAACCGACCTCGGGATGCTTCAAGGTGAAGGTCCAGGCATCAACGCGTTTGCCGTCGTCCTGGCAGAGCGCGATCATGTCGAGACCATCCTTGGCGGCAGCAAGGATCAGCGGCCAGTGGAGATAGACCGTGTCCGGTTCGGTCGGGCCGCTGAGATCGGCGCGCAATTCCGTTTCGACCGCCTTCCAGCCGCCGGCCTGCCTGATATCGTAAAGCTTGTCGGTCGGGTCGATGCCGCGCAGCAGATGCGGGAGCTTTTCCTTGACCGCGACGATGAGGTCGAAACTGCCGCCGCTGACGATCACCGAGGCGGAGATATCGCGAAAATGTTCGGCAAGGTGCGCTATACCGCCGACGCCGATCGCTTCATAATCGTCCTTGATGTCGAATTGCAGCAGTGCCGCCGGGTGCGACGATTGCATCATGGCGGCGAGATCCTCGCTGAGGATCAGCGGCCGCCCTCCATCCTTCATCCTGATACCGCGGAGGTCGGCAAGGCGGCTGCCGGCGATCAGTCCATGGCCTGTCGTTTCACCTTCAAGCTCCCTGTCGTGCAGCACGACGAAGCCGCCGTCGGCGCGAACGCGCAGATCCAGCTCCATCGATGCGCCCGCCGCAAAACCCTCCGCCATCACCTCGGCGGAAAACAGCGGATCGGCAAACCGCTTGCGCAGCCGGTGCCATTTCAGGCGCGTGCGATGCCCCTCATGCAAAATCTCCAGGCCCTGCGCATCCTGCAATTTCGTCATCTGCATCCGGTCTCCGCGATGCCACTCTCCTGCCTTGCCGCGCCGCGATTATCAAGACCCGAATATAGGTTTCAGCGACTGTAGGCTGCGGCTATCGCATCTGCGGCCGCGGCGATATTCGCGGGATGGCCGGCCTGCCTGAGGGCTGTGCCGCAGGCCACGACATTCGAAAGCACCGTCTGGAATGCGGCGCGCGGACCTGTGTGGTTCAGGCGCACGAGATGGGTGGCGGCCCCGGTGCCTGCGGCCAGTTCGACCCCGAGGCGCCCGGCGGATGCGATCAGCTCGGCCGGCGCCAGCCCCTCCGGCATCCGTACCGCCGTCACCAGGTTCGAAGCCTTTGCCGCCGGCACCCAGCTTCCGGCGCCGAGTGCGGCAAGCCCGGCCCGCGTCGCCGATGCCGCCAGCGCATGGCGGGCAATGACATTCTCCAGCCCCTCGGCCTCGATGCGGTCGAGCGCCGCCTCCAGCGCAAAAAATTCCAGTGGCGCCGGCGTCCCGGGCAGGGCGCGCCGGCCATCGTCGAGCCAGCCCTTCAGATCGGCCAACGACAGGATGGAGTCGCGCGGCGCGCCGCCCTTGAGAACGAGATCCCAGGCACCCTGACTTATGGAGAGCGCAGAGACACCCGCCGGACCGCCGAGCGCCTTCTGCGGGCCGATCACCGCGATGTCGATGCCGAGATCGTCGACCTCGAGCCGATGTCCGCCGACCGAGGCGACCGCATCAACGACGGTGACGATGCCGCGGGCGCGCGCCAGCGCGAGTATCTCTGGCAGCGGGTTGAGAATGCCGCTCGCAGATTCCGCGTGAACCACGGCGAGCACATCGATAGGAGGGCCGGCATCGAGCGCCTTGGCGACGGCGTCGATCTCGATCGGCAGGCCCGGTTCGGCGACGACATTCCGAACGGTTGCGCCGCCTCGCCGCAGCCACTGCCCGAACCAGCCGCCATAGGGACTGGTGACGAGGTTGAGGGCCGAAAGGCCGGGACGCGCGAGACTGACGGCCGCCGCTTCCAGCGCCACCACCGCCTCTGCCTGCACCAGCACCACGTCACCCCGGCAGCGCAGAATGCGGCCGATCCTGTCAGCGACGATGGCGTAGCGCTCCGCAGGGTACAAAGGCGCGCCGTGCAGGAGATTCCAACCGAGATCGAACATGGACGCTTCCTTCAGAACGGTTCGTTCACCAGACGGGGAACGGCTGCCACGAGCGCGCGGCCGGCATCCGATTGCGGCGCAGCAACGACTGCCGCGGCCCGGCCGGTCTCGACGATCCGTCCGCCGTCCATGACGGCGATGCGGTGGGAAACGGCGCGCACCACGGCAAGATCGTGCGAAATGAACAGACAGGCAAGGCCGTGCTCCTTCTGCAGCTCGACTAACAGTTCGAGGATCCTGCCGCGCACGGTGACGTCTAGCGCCGAGACCGCCTCGTCGAGCACCAGCAGCGACGGCCGTGTGGCGATCGCCCGGGCAATCGCCACACGCTGGCGCTGGCCGCCGGAGAGCGCGCGGACCGGCCGGCGGGCATAGTCGGCAGGTAGGCCGACACGTTCGAGAAGCATGGCGACTTCGCCTGCACGCCGGTCTTTCGATACGACACGGTTGATGCGCAACGGATCGTCGAGGACGGTGCCGACAGTCACCAGCGGATTGAAGGCGGCGAGCGGATCCTGGAACACCATCTGCATGCGCGCCCGCCTGCGGCGCAGCTCAGCACCTCTCAGCGCCAGCCAGTCCTCTCCCTCAAAGCGGATCGTACCGGCATCACAGGAGAGAAGCCGCAGCAGGATGCGCGACAATGTCGATTTTCCGCTGCCGGAGGCGCCGACCAGACCGAGCGTTTCCCCGGTTGCGATCGTCAGCGACACATTGTCGAGCGCGGCGATCCGGCGGCCTGCCGAAGAAAAACCTTTCGAGATATTTTCGATGGACAGCAATGGATTCATGGCGTCAGCTCTTCGATCAGCGTTGGCGTCGCGAGGTCGCGATGGCTGGCGATGAGAGCGGCGGTATAGTCGCTCACAGGCGCCGAAAGCACCGAGCGGACGGGACCTGCCTCGACCAGCCGCGCATGGCGAAAGACGGCAATTCGGTCGACGAAGCCGGAAGCGAGCGCGATATCGTGGGTGATGAAAAGCAGCGTCATGCCGTCCTCGCGCACCAGCCCATCGAGCAGATGGACGATCTCCGCCTGGACGACGACGTCGAGGGCGCTGGTCGCCTCGTCGGCGATCAGCAGCGCAGGCTTGGCAGCGATTGCCGCCGCGATCGCCACGCGCTGGCGCTGGCCGCCGGAAAGCTGATGCGGAAAGGCCCGCATCGCTTTGTCGGGCTGCGGCATCCGCACCCGCCCAAGCAGTTCCTCGGCTCCGATGGAGGCCTGTTTCCAGCTGAGCCCGAGATGGCGCCTGGCGCCCTCGGCAATCTGTTCGCCGACCGTCAGGACGGGATTGAGGCTCGTGCCCGGATCCTGGAAGATGAAACCGAAATCGCGGCCCGGGCGGGGCGGGTGGCCGAGCGCGGGCCAGAGCATCTCGCCGGTGACTTTCGTTGCCTCGGGCAGCAGACCGGCGAGCGCCCGGGCGAGCGTGCTCTTGCCGGAGCCGCTTTCACCGATGATCGCCAGCCTTTCGCCGGCGGCGATATCGAGATCGATGCTGTCGAGCGCGGCGGCAGCATTGCTTTTGCCGCGCCGATAGGTGACCGAGAGCTGCCGGAGGCTGCAGAAACTGTCGCTCATGCCCCCCTCCCGCCGTCATCGCCAAGCGCCCTGCCGAGACCTTCGCTGAAGAGATGAACGCCGAGCACGGTCACGGCAAGTGCCGCGCCCGGTATGACGGAGAGATAGGGCGCCGAGCGCAGCACGCTACGGCCCTCGGCGATCATCGAGCCCCAGGTGGCGATATTCGGATTGCCGAGGCCGAGAAAGGAAAGGGCCGCCTCGGTGAGGATCGCGCCGGCGACGATGGTGGCGGAAAGCGCCAGCACCGGCGGCAGCGCGTTCGGCAGGATTTCCCGCAAGGCGATTTCAACAGGATGCATGCCGATCACTTTTGCCGAGGCGACGTAATCCTGCTCGCGGATCACCAGCACCTGGGCTCGCATCAGGCGCGCCGGATCGGCCCAGGCGCCAAGGGCGATGGCAAGTACGACGATCGAGGTCGACACCCCGATAGTGCTGACGAAGGCAAGCGCAAGCAGGAAGCCCGGCACGATCTGGAAGGCGTCGACCACGCGCATCAGCGCCTCGTCGACGACCCCGCCGGAAAATCCGGCCGCCATGCCGACGCAGACGCCGAGGACCATGGCCGAAAAGGCTGCCGCGAGGCCGACGGCAAGCGAGGTTCGCGCGCCATAGAGCAGGCCGGCGAGCACGTCGCGTCCGAGGCGATCCGTACCAAGTGGAAAAGCCGGGTCGGTGAAGGGCGCAAGCAGCGCCCGCCCGGCAATCCTGAGCGGATCGCCGGACGAGATGGTGGGGGCAAGCAGCCCGACCAGAAGCAGGATGGCCAGGATTGCCAACCCGGCCATGCCTTCCCACGTGCCGAGCAGACGTTGGAGACGGCTCATGCGCCGCCCTCCGAAGCACCGATGCGCGGGTCGAGCGCGGCATAGATAAGATCGACGAAGACATTGATCGAAATGACGAGAATGGCGCTGGTGACGACGATGCCCATCAACAGCGGCGCATCGCGGCCGTTGACCGCTTCCTGCGCCAATCGCCCGAAGCCGGGGATCGCAAAGACGCTCTCGATCACCACGCTGCCGCCGAGCATCGCCGCCGATTGCAACCCCAGCATGGTGACGAGCGGAAGCAGCGCATTGCGCGCCACATGGCGCAGCACGACGCGGCTGCGCGACAGGCCCTTGGCGCGGGCAAAGAGCACGAAATCGAGCTTCCAGGCCTCGGCCATGCCAGCCCGCATCACCCGCAGGAACAGGGCGAGATAAATCAGGGCCAGTGCGCCGACCGGCAGGACCAGATGATCGGCAATGTCGAGCGCGCGGGAAAACCCTGTCTTGCCCGAAGCGATCGTCTCGATGCCGGCGATCGGAAACCAACGCAGCTTCACCGAAAAGGCGATGCTGAGGACCAGGCCGAGCCAAAAGCTCGGAATGGCATAGACGATCAGCGAACCGATCGACAGCAGCCGGTCGCGCAAGCTTCCCGGCCGAGCCCCGGCGAGGATGCCAAGCGCAGAACCAAGGCCGAAAGAAAGTGCAGTCGCGCTGCCCATCAACAGCAGCGTATTGGGCAGGCGTTCGGCGATGAGCGCGCCGACCGGCCGGTCGAAGGCGACCGACCAGCCGAGATCGAGCCGCGCCAGCGAAGAAAGATAGAGCCAGAGCCGTGCCAGCACGGACTGGTCGAGGCCGTAACTCTCACGCAGCGCCTGCCTGAGTGCCGCATCGCCGCCGCCAATCGAGCCGAGATAGGCGTCGACGGCATCGCCCGAGGCGGATTCGAGCAGGAAAAAGGTGAAGATCACCACGATCAGCAGCACCGGAATGCTGCTGATCGCCCTGCGCCTCAGGAGAATGATTGCACGTTTCACGCCAGACAGGGCCTCTGGAGGAGATTTGCCGCCGATCCTATCATGATTGCAGCGCGGTATCGCCCCAGTTCGAGACGGCCCAGCGCGGATTGTTCGAAACATTGAGCACGGTGTCCCGCGCGACGGTAATGAAACCCCACTCCGCGACGTTGATCAGCGGCAGATCGGCGACGACGAGCTCCTGGAACTTGCGGTAGAGACCGGTGCGCGCCGCCGTGTCGACGGACTCGGAGGCCTGCTTGATGATCTTGTCGAGCTCGGGATTGGCGTAGCCACCTTGGTTGGAGAAGGGCACACCATCAGGCGTGCCGGACTGGACGAGAATGGTGGTGGAGATCGCCGGATCGCCGCGGAAGACCGGCGGGGCGACGGCGAGATCGAAATCATGGTCGGTATAAACAGCCTTCTGATGCGCGGCCGCATCGGCATTGACGATCTCGGCATCGATGCCGATCGCAGCAAGCGCCTGGCGAAAGTAATCGCCGAACTGGCGGGTCTCGTTGAAATAGGGCGCGGGGCGGAGCTTCAGCTTGAAGCGGTTGCCGTCCGCCCCCTTGGCATAGCCCGCCTTGTCGAGAATATCGTTGGCGGCCGCCGGATTGAAGTCATAGGTCGCGACATCGGATGTGTAGAATTCCGGCGCATTCTTCGGCACCGGACCTGTGGCGGCGGCGGCATAACCGAGGAAGATCGTGTCGACCACGAATTTCTTGTCGATAGCGTGCGCGATCGCCTGGCGTACCCTGAGATCGGCGAGCTCCTTGCGGCGATGATTGATCTCGACGACAAGCTGGTAGGTCAAAGCCTCGTAACCTTTCGAAATCACCTTGATGCCGTCGACCTTGGAGATGCGGTCGAGATCGGCAAGCGGCACCGCCGAGAAGGCGGCGAGCTGAATTTCGTCGGCTTCGAGCGCCGCACCCGCCGACGCGCGATCGGGCAGCACGCGGAAGACGATCTCGTCGAGCTTCGGCTGGTCCTTGTCCCAGTAATTCTCATTGCGCGTCAGCCGGTAGTATTCGCCGGGCCTGTGTTCGGCAAACTTGAACGGGCCGGTGCCGATAAGCGTGTTGTTGGCCGGATTGGTGGCGATATCGCTGCCGTCGAAGATGTGTTTGGCGACGACGCTGGTGACGACGGGCAGGGCATTGCGGATGAGCTGGAACGGGGTCGGCCTGGAGAAGCGGAAGATGGCGGTGTAGTCGTCTGGCGTATCGACGGTTTCGAGATTGGCGAAGACGAGGCGGCCGAGATTCTGCAGCGGCTTCCAGATGTTGAGGGCGGAGAAGGCGACATCGACCGAGGTGAACGGCTTGCCGTCGTGCCAAGTGACCCCGTCGCGCAGCTTGAAGGTGACGGAAAGGCCATCGGCCGAGCCTTCCCAGGTGGTGGCAAGCCGGGGCGCAAGCCCGTCCTTGCCGTCAAACAAGGCTTCGGCCAGTGGTTCGATCACCTTGCTGGCGATGAAAAAGACGCCGTTCGAAGCAACGATGGCGGGGTTGAGGTTCTTGGGCTCGGAATCGGCCGCAACGATCAGTCTCCCGCCGCTCGGCGCGGTCTGCGCCAGCGTCTGGCGGGCGAGCGCCGTCGAGGCAAGCAGCAAAGCAGCGCCCTTCATCAGCGTGCGCCGCGAGATTTCTGGAATGGTCATGAGCCCTCCTGAACGATCGAAACCAGCCACCATATTCGACCCGAATTAGCGGTTCGAATAGAGATTAAATTCGAATGATCCGGCTCCGCGAGACATTTTTTGTCACCCGGCCATTATATCCTCTGCCGTGTTCGCAAGGGTTGCCGAAGCCGGCAACCTTCAGACCACCGTCAGCTGAAACGCGTCGCTTTCCCCTGCCACCAGTTCGAGCGGCCAGATGATGTTGCCACCGTCATTCGAATAGAATTCTCGATAGGCCGGCATGTGGGCGAGCAGCGTCTGGCCGAGCGCAACGCCGAGATCGTAGAGCGACATGCGGAAGCAGCTGAGCGGCGGCCGCAGAAACCGTGCGCGCGGAGCATCGCGGAAGCCGATCACCGCAAAATCGCGGCCGGGCATGACGCCCGATTCCATCAGACGGCGGTAGAGGCCTATCGCCATCAGTTCGTAGATCAGGATCACCACGGTCGGTCGGTCTTCAATCTGCAGCAGTTCATGCGCTGCCTGATAGCCTCCCTGTTCGCTCGATTTGACGCGAATGACGAGCGATGGATCGAAGGCGATGCCGTTTCGCTCGAGTGCACGGCGATAGCTCTCGACAAAGACATAACCAAGATTGACCTCGCTCGACGGCGCCGTAATCGCGATCCGGCGGTGGCCGCGCGCCACCAACCGCTCGACGGCGCGGTCGGCCACGCCCTCGAAATCGAGATCGATCCATGGGAAGGTATTCGCCGAAAGGCTGCGACCGACCGTAACAAACGGAATCTTTGCCCACGACAGAAGATCGATGCGACGGTCGATGCGCTGCGTGTTCGAGATGATCATCGCATCGACGACGCGACGCGCCACCATACGCTTCAAATATTCGTACGGGTCCTCATCGCTCGGGCAGGGCAGCATGACGAGATCGAGCTTGTGGCGGGCGAAAACGCTCTGCAGGCCGCTGGTGACGCCGAGGAAGAAGTTGTCGGCATTTTCGACCGCCTCCGCGCTGGATTCGATCATCAGGCCGATAACCTTCGTCTCTCCCTGCCTCAAGCTCCGTCCGGATTGATTGGCGACATAGCCGAATTCCTCGGCCGCCGCCAACACGCGACGACGGGTTTCCTCATTGACATCGGGCCTGCCGTTCAGGGCGCGGGAGACCGTTCCGATCGAGATATCCAGGTATTCGGCAAGCTGGCGAATCCCTTTCATCGGTTGCGTTTTTCCTCCCACCGATAATTTCACAATTGGCCTCTATTGACACCGCAAAATGATTTCGCATACAGTCGTAAACGTTTACGGAGCGCATGTCACGAGGAGAGTTGGCGGCATTCCCTGGAGGAAATCGTGAAATTCAGTGCCATTCTGTGCGGGTGCGGAGCTATGTCCAAAGGTTGGTTGCGCGCCATCGCGTCCAACCCCGATCTCGCCGATTCCATCACCATTGTCGGCCTCGTCGACCTCGATCGCGAGACGGCGGAAAAGCTCGCTGCCGAGTTCCGGCTTGGGAGCGCCGTTATCGGCTCGGATCTCTCCGAGGTCATCGCGGCGACAAAAGCTGATCTGGTCTTCGACATCGTCATTCCGGCCGCCCGTTACGATGTCGTGTCGACCGCACTCAAGGCCGGCTGCCACGTGCTGAGCGAAAAGCCGATGGCCGCCTCGCTCGCCGAGGGCGCCGCGCTGATCGATCTCGCCGCGCAAACCGGCCGCATCCATGCCGTCATCCAGAACCGCCGCTTCATCTCGGGCATCCGGCGCCTGCGCCGTTTCGTCGACAGCGGCGCGATCGGTGAACTCACCGCCATCCATTGCGACTTCTTCCTGGCGCCGCATTTCGGCGGCTTCCGCGAGGAGATGGACAATGTGCTGCTGCTCGACATGGCGATCCACACCTTCGATGCCGCGCGCTACGTCGCCGACAGGAAGCCGCTCGCCGTCTATTGCGTCGAGCGCAATCCGAAGGGGTCATGGTACCGGCACGGCGCCTCGGCCAATGCCATCTTCGAATTTTCCGACGATATCGTCTTCACCTATCGCGGCTCCTGGTGCGCCGAGGGCGAACGCACCAGTTGGGAAAGCCAGTGGCGTCTCGTCGGCTCGAAGGGCATGCTCACCTGGGATGGCGAGGAGAGTTTCAAGGCGGCAGTGGCCGGCGAGGAGCCCGGGCTTTTGCGCGGCTCTGCTGCCGTAAACGTTCCCGGTCCGGAACATGCCGCGGAAACCCACGGCCACGCCAGCGTCATCGCCGATTTCATCGCGGCGATCCGCACCGGCAAACAGCCCGAAACGGTCAATTCCGACAATATCCGAAGCCTCTCCATGGTCTTCGGCGCCATCGAAAGCGCCAAGACCGGCCGGCGTATCGAAATTTCAGCATAGGAAGACGTGACGTGAGCAACCCTGCAAAATCCATTCGCATCGGCACCATGGTCAGCGGCAACAAGGGCGATGCCGCCGAGCGCATCGGCCAGATTGCCGATTTGGGCTTTGAAAGCTTCGAGCCCTTCTTCTGGCAGACGACCAAGGGCCAGGACCTCGCCGAACTCGGCAAGCGCTGCCTCGAGGCGATCGGCGACCGCGACATCACGATCTCGACGCTCGGCATGTTCGGCAATCCGCTGGAAGAGAGCGCAAGCGATCTGGAGACGCTGCAGGGCTGGAAGGATTGCATCGACAATGCCCATCACTTCGGCGCATCTTGCGTCGCCGGCTTCACCGGCCGCATCCGCGGCAAGCCGCTGACCGACAGCCTGGGCCGCTACAAGCAGATCTGGAGCGAGCTCGCCAAGCGTGCCGCCGACAAGGGCATCAAGATCGCCTTCGAGAACTGCGCCATGGACGGCAACTGGGCGAGCGGCGACTGGAACATCGCCCATAATCCGGACGCCTGGGAGCTGATCTTCAACGAGACGCCGGATGATCATATCGGCCTGGAATGGGAGCCCTGCCATCAGATGGTCTATCTGATCGACCCCATGCCGCAGATCCGCAAATGGGCGCACAAATTCTTCCACGTCCATGGCAAGGACGCGACCATCCGCTGGGAGGTCATCAAGGAACACGGCATCTTCGGCAAGGAGAAATTCGTCTTCATGCGCACGCCGGGTTTCGGCGACAGCAACTGGACCGACATCATTTCCGAACTGCGCCTTGCCGGCTGGTCCGGCTCGATCGACATCGAAGGCTGGCACGACCCGGTCTATCGCGACGAGCTCGAAATGACTGGCCAGGTTCACGGGCTCAACTATCTGAAGAAGTGCCGGGGCGGAGATTTCGTTGTTGATCCCTGATCGACCGCCTAAGGTAGGGCGCCGTTGGGCTGGGAGGCCCAGCTGCGCCATGACTGACTAACTTGGTCTTTTCGCGGCGCAGCCGCTTTTTTGGGAGGAAAGCATGAAAAGAATTGCAAGACTTGCGCTAGCACTCGGCACGGCCATGCTGATGACATCAATCGGCCATGCTGAACAGAAGACCTTCAAAATCTGGTGGTTCGAGGAGCCGACCACGGCTCAGGGCATTGTCTGGAAGAAAGCGCTCGAGGAGTTCCAGGCGAAACATCCGGATATCAACATCAGCTTCGAGCAGAAGACCTTTCAGCAGTTGCAGGCCTCAGGCGGCATGATCCTCAATTCCGATCAGGCCCCCGACGTGCTCGAGTACAACAAGGGCAACGCCACCGCTGGCTTGGTTGCAAGCCAGGGATTGCTGACCAATCTGGATGCCTATGTGAAGAAGGAAGGCTGGGACAAGATCCTTAACGAAGGCGATTTTGTCCTAAGCCGTTATGACGAAAAGGGCATCTATGGCTCCGGACCCATTTGGGGCGTCTCGGTCTTCGGCGAATATGTTTCGTGCTTCTATAATATTGACATGTTCGAAAAGGCAGGCCTAAAGCCGCCGACGACACTCGAAGAGTGGGTCGCCGACATGGAAGCCTTCAAGCAGAAGGGTGTCACGCCTCTCGCGCTCGGCGCCATCGACACCAGTGGCCAGCACTTGCTTGCCTCTCTCGCCTATACCAAGGCCGATGACGCCTGGGTCCAGAATTATCAGGGTTTGAAGGCTCCCCTCGACGGCGCGCCCTATCTCTATGCGGCGCAGACATTGGTCGACTGGGTTGGCAAGGGCTACATCAGCAAGGACTCCACGGGCATGAAGGACCCGGACGCGGCTCTGCTCTTTACCTCCGGCAAAGCACCGATGTACGTCTCGGGCACGTGGAATCTCGGCACCTTCGCCTCGACCATCAAGGACTTCAAATGGGGCCAGTTCGTCATTCCGACGCCGAAATATTCGGTCGGCTCGACAGGCAATCTCTGGGTCGTTCCCAAGGGTAGCAAGAATCCCGATCTCGCCGCCGAGTGGATCAGTCTGACCTTGTCGCCGAAGTACCAAGCTGAACTCGGCAATGCCGGCGGCGTGCCGATTGCCGCTGATCTTTCCGCCATCACCAACCCCATCGGCAAGAACGCCGCAGCGGTTTTCAAGCAGATCTCTGACAAAAACGGCCTGGGTTTCTATCCTGACTGGCCGGTCCCCGGCTACTACGACGTGCTCAATCAGAAAGACACCGGTCTCTTCCAGGGCAGTCTGACTGCGGAACAATTCGTCGAAGAGATCAAGCAGGTCTACGACGACGCGCAGGAAAATCAGTAGCGCGACCATTGAACGCTGGGCTGCGCCTCTGGTGCAGCCCATTATGCGAGGCTGAAGGAAGAATGACATGGCCATATCCAGCCGGCAATCGAGCGACGGTTCACCAAGTTATAGCCTCTACCTCATCCCGGGCGCGATTGGCTTCATTCTAATCGTGCTCATACCGCAGCTTGCCAATCTCGGACTGAGCTTCACGGCATGGAAAGGTGTCGGCACGCCTCGCCCGGTCGGCCTGCAGAATTATCATCGCCTGCTTACGGACGATCAATTCTGGGGATCGATGTATCACACGCTGCTGTTCATCGTCTCGATGACGGTAATACCGGTGTGCATCGGCCTGGTGCTGGCCGCTCTGCTGTTCGACTACGTCAGGGACCAGTTCGGGGAATGGGTTTCGAGCTTCTTCAGGGCCGGTTTTTACTTACCGCAGATTTTGCCCGTAACGGTCGCGGGCGTGCTCTGGGGCTGGATTCTCAATCCCGTTGGTGTCATCAACATCACGCTGAAGGCCATCGGCCTTGATAACCTCGCCCAGAACTGGATCGGCGATGCGACATACGCGCTTGCTGCCGTCTCGCTCGTCATTGTCTGGATACAGGTCGGCTATTGTCTGGTGGTTTTCATGGCCGGTCTTTCGCGCATCGACCCTTCTCTCTACGAGGCTGCCGAGCTCGATGGGGCAAACTGGTGGAGCCGGCTGGTGACGATCACCATTCCGCTCCTGGCGCCGGAGATTTTCGTCGTTGTGCTGACCACGCTGATCGCAGCGCTTAAAGTCTTTGCGCCAATCTTTGTCATCACCGCCGGCGGCCCCGACAATTCCACCCTCGTGCCATCCTATCTGACTTACTACCACTTCTTCACAACACAACGCGTCGGCTATGCCGCAGCCATCGCGGTCGTGCAGACGACTCTGACGATCGCTTTGGCCGTGATTTTCCTACGTTTCCAGTCCCAGCAGGAGGCGAGGGAGTAGATCATGGCTTACTCAGTTCTCAGCGACGGTACCACCAAGGCAAAAGCGACCGCACCTGCCGATCGCGCCCGACGCGATCCCATGCGGTGGGTGGTGCTGGCCATCCTTATTCTGCTCCTCGCCTTTACGCTTTTTCCCTTTTTCCTTGCTCTGCTCAACGCCGTCAAGGCGAGCGCCGAATACGCGGTCGGCGGACCGCTTTCGATTCCTCGGTCGATTGATCTCACGGCGATCGAGAAATTCTGGACGGTGTCTGAATTCGGCCGCAAGCTGCTCAACAGCGTGGTGATCAGTCTGGCTGTATCGGTGTTGGGGGTACTGATAAGCCTGTTCAACGCCTATGCGATTGGGGTCGGCAAGGTGCCGGGTTCGCGCGTGATTTTGGTGGTCTTTCTTCTCGGCATTATGGTGCCGCAGGAGTCCATTATTTACCCGCTTTACTACATGGCGAAAGCGAGCGGCCTCTACGATACGCAGCTTTCCGTGATCATCATTTTCGCGGTCCTGCAAAGCGCTTTCGGGACTTACCTGCTCTCGACCGTGCTGAATACCTTTCCCAAGGAAATCCTCGAAGCGGCCGAGATGGATGGCTCGACCCACTGGAAAACGCTATGGTTTGTGGTCGTTCCGATGCTGAGGCCGACGCTCATGGTCCTGGGAACCTTCTTTTTCATCTGGACTTGGAACGAATTCTTGATCCCGCTCGTCATGCTGGTGTCCAACAACAACCAGACGGTCTCGGTCGCCATGGGCCTTACCCGCGGTCAGAACATGTCGGACCCGGTGCTGCAGGCCTCGGCGGCTTTCCTGGGTATAGTACCGACCGTGATCTTCTTCTTGATCTTCCAGCGCACGCTGACGCGCGGCATCGCCGCCGGAGCAGTCAAATGACGACGTTTTTCATCTTTGGCGATCTCATCGGTCCCGGTTGGGGACCAGCAAGGGTTTCGGTATGAGCCAGGACATCCAAATCGAACTCTCGGGCGTCGAGAAGCACTACGGCGCCTTTCACGCGCTTAAGAACGTCAACCTTTCGATTCCCAAGGGCACATTCGTGGCGCTGGTCGGTCCGTCAGGATGCGGCAAGTCGACGTTGCTCCGTTCGCTTGCCGGGCTGGAAAAAATTACCGGCGGCACGCTGAAGATTGCCGGCAAGGTGATGAACGACGTGCCGCCGCGGGCACGCGATATCGCCATGGTCTTTCAGAGTTACGCCCTCTATCCGCATATGACGGTGGAACAGAACCTGACCTATTCGCTGAAGATGCACCGCGTCCCCAAGGCTGAGGCAAAACAGAAAGCAGAGGAGGTCGCTGCCATCACCGGCCTTTCCAGACTGCTCGATCGTTATCCGCGCCAGCTTTCCGGGGGACAACGGCAGCGCGTCGCCATGGGCCGCGCAATTATCCGCAATCCCCAGGCCTTCCTGTTCGACGAGCCGCTTTCCAACCTTGATGCCGCGTTGCGTGTCTCGATGCGCAAGGAAATCCGGGCGTTGCATGACCGGCTGAACGCCACCTTCGTCTACGTCACCCACGACCAGGTCGAAGCGATGACGATGGCCGACCATGTGGTGGTGATGCGCGATGGCATCATCGAACAGCAGGGCGCGCCGCTCGATCTCTACGACCGGCCGGCGAACCGGTTCGTCGCCGGCTTCATCGGCTCGCCGGCGATGAATTTCATTCCGGCGATCGTCGCGGAAGACGGCAAGAGCCTGATCCTGGATTTCGGCGCCGTGAAGCAGACACTTGCGATCAACCGCGCCATCGAGCCCGGGCGCAAGCTCATCGCGGGGATCCGGCCTGAACATATCGAGGTTGTCGCGCCCGGGCAGGGCAGCTTCGACGTCCCGATTGCCTTCGTCGAATCGACCGGTTCTTCGACCTTCATCGTCGCGGCGACCGAGCCGGAACTGACGATCGTCGAGACGCGCCGCGACAGGGTCAAGGCGGGAGACATGATTGGCCTCTCGGTCGATCCGGCCCAGATCCATCTTTTCGACGCGTCGACGGAGCGCCTGATATAATATTGGTCGGCGAGGGCGATCGGCGGGTTCATAAAACCATCATCGGCCTCTGCCAAGGGAGTAGCTCCGCACGAGTCGCTCCGTCACAGCTGCAACATCCGGATTTTTCATGACATCCTCCCCCATATCAGCGCGTCTTTCACCGACCGCTTCATCCCGTCTTGTCGTGCTTGCCGAAGCAGTGGTGAAGGCGGGAGAAACCGCCCGCGTCTCGCTGCGGCGGCGAACATCTCGGGAAATGCTCGCCAAGGCGCCGCGCGACTATCAGACCGAGATCGATGTCGCCGTCGAGCGGATCATCGTCGACGAAATGACCAAGGCCTTTCCTGATTATGCCATCCAGGGCGAGGAAACCGTTGGTAACCGCACGGCCGGGCCGGACACGCCGGTCATCTACATCGACCCGATCGACGGCACCACCAATTACGCCTGGGGCGTCCCGCATTTCGGCATCACGATCGCCATCGCTGAAGGCGGCAGGCTGGTGGCCGGCGTCGTTTACGATGCCATGCAGGACGAGCTGTTCAGCGCCGAACGCGGCGGCGGCGCCTATCTTAACGGCGAGCGCATCCGCTGCGCCGATGTCGCCGACATCGAAAACGTGCTGATCGGCGCCGGGCTGCCCATTCCAGGCCAGGTGAAGGCGGTTGCGGAAGAGACCTATTTCGATGCCATCAAGCGCCTGATGGCCAACACGGCGGGCGTGCGCCGCCTGGGCTCGGCGGCGCTGTCGATCGCCTATGTCGCCTGCGGCCGGCTGGACGGTTTCTTCGAGGACGGGCTTTCGATCCATGACTTCGGCGCCTCGGCCCTGATGGTCGAAGAGGCAGGCGGCATCGTCACCCGTTTTTCCGGCACCGAAGTCGACGGGAAGGGCGATATCCTCGCCGCCAGCAAGGCGCTGCATCCCTGGCTCAAGGAAGGCTTCGGGATCAAGGGGTGAACGGCGCATCCCGCCGGTTTAAACCTGCAGCAGCGCTCTCGTCTCCGCATCGTCACTTGCCGTTATCGACCGGTGGAGGAGTTCATTGTCGCGGAAGACGAAAAAGCTGGCGAAGCCCGGCTCGACCTTCATCCCGGTCCGGATCCGATCGTCCGGCGCCACCATGGCTTTCAGGCGGCTGCCGTCGGCAAGATCGACATCAACCATCTTGTGAGTGCCGAAATCGACGATGCGATGGACAGTCGCGGCATCCGGCCGGTCCGAGAGACGGATCGTCAGCGCTTCCGGACGGGCGGCCAGCGTCACCGGCCCGTCTTCGACCGGAACCGCCAGCGGGAAGAGCGGATGGTCGCAGACGCCGCTTTTGGTGCGGCTCTGGACGAAGTTCATCGAGCCGATGAAACCGGCGACGAAAGCCGTCTGCGGCTGCCGATAAATGACGTTCGGCGCCGCGATCTGTTCCGTGCATCCGTCGCGCATGACGACGATGCGATCGGCGAGCGCCAAAGCCTCGTCCTGACCGTGGGTGACGAACAGGGTGGTGATGCCGAGGCGCTGCTGAATATCGCGCACCTCCTCCCGCAGCCTTTCGCGCAGATGCTGATCGAGGCTGGCGAAGGGCTCGTCGAGCAGAAGGATCTTCGGCTCGAGCACCAGCGAGCGGGCAAGCGCCACGCGCTGCTGCTGTCCGCCCGACAGTTGCGTCGTCATACGCCGCCCGTAATTGGCAAGGCCGACCAGATCAAGCGCATCCTTGACGCGCTGGCGAATTTCGGATTTCGGCAGCCGGCGGAGCTTCAGACCGAAGGCGATGTTGTTGAAGACATCCATGTGCGTCCAGAGAGCATGGCTCTGAAACACCATGCCAGTCGGGCGCCGCTCGGGCGGCAGGCTCGTCACATCCCTGGCATCGATGCGGATCGTGCCGCCGCTCGGACGCTCGAAGCCGCCGATCATTCTGAGAAGCGTCGACTTGCCGGAGCCGGATGGGCCGAGCAGGCAGACGAGTTCGCCGTCGCCGACTTCGAGCGAAAAATCGCGAACGGCAGAGGCTGATCCAAACAGCTTCGACACGCCTTCGATCGCCAGATGTGCCATTCTCAACCCTTTCCTTGTTTTGACGCGCGGCGCCTCACGCGCCGAAACCTCTCGCAAAGGCGCCCGTGCCGATCACACGGCGCGCAAAGATCAGCGCGATGAAGGACGGCACCCACAGCATCACCGAGAGCACGGCGCCGTATTGCACGACGATTTGATTGTTGATGAAGCTGATCATCAGCACCGGCATGGTGCGAATCCCGGGCGCGCCGATCAGCCAGGCGCCTTCGGTCTCGTAAAAGGTGCCGACGAAGGTCAGCAGCAGGGCGGCTGATATCGTCGGCGCGGCTTGCGGCAGGGTAATCGACCAGAAGACGCGCAGCGGCGAAGCGCCGGCATCGCGTGCCGCCTCTTCCATGCGCCGGTCGACATTCTGGAAGGCTGCGACCGGAATCCAGATCATCAACATCAGCGTGCCGACGAGCTGGATCAGCACGACACCCCAGAAGGTGCTGATCAGGCCGAGCTGCAGGAAAATGCCGGCAATGGCGACGAGCAGGCCGAATTTCGGGAAGGCATGCGATGCGAGAAATGACAGGAACAGGATGTTCCTGCCGGGAAAGCGCAGGCGCGCAAAGGCGTAGGCGGCTGGAAGGCAGATGACGGCGGAGAGCAGGGTCACCGTCGCCGTCAGCCGCAGACTGAGAAAGAGCGCATCCCAGACATCTCCCCGCGCCAGCGTCTGGCCCCAGAACCGCAGGCCGAACTGCTGCGGGATGACCGAGGGGTAACGCCAGACCTCGGTGAAGGCCCATGTGCCGACGACGATCAGCGGCAGCGCGATGAACAGCGTCAGCAGGCATGCGAAGAGCAGGCCGATCCAGTCGAAGCGGAAAGCGATGCCTGGTCTGTCGGCACTCATGGGCGGGCCTCGCGATTGCGGGCAATCGTCCGGATATAGAAGATACCGAAGACCAGGCAGAAGCCGAATGTGATGACCGCCTGGGTCATGGCGTTCAGCGGGTCATTCATGTCGGCAAAAGTGCGCTGCATGAACGGCCCCATCATCTCCGGCGATGCCGGGCCGAGCACATAGGGAAGCGTGAAGGCCGAGAAGATGCCGAGCACGGCAAAGGATGCGGTGACCAGCAGGGAATTGCCCATGCGCGGCAGGATGATCGAGACGAAGACCCGAAGTGGGCTTGCGCCGACGTCGCGGGCGGCCTCGACGGCGCTGTTCGACACGGCGGAAAGCCCGGCCGTCAGCATCAAAACCGTCAGGGGCAGATTATCCCAGACGAGGCCGATGACCGGTCCCCACGGCGTCATGTAGGGGGTGCGCAGCTTGGGCAGACCGACGGCATTCAGCAGCAGGTCGACGGTGCCGTTCGGCCCGATCGTCCTGATCAGCGCATAGGCGAGGATGATCGACGGCACGAACATCGGAAAGATCGCCAGCGCCTGCACATAGGCGACAAGGCGCCCTTGCGAGAAGCGAAGGTAAAGCGCGATCGGAAAGCCGATCATCAGCAGCAGAATGCCGCAGATGGCAGTGGTCCAGAGCGTCATCCACAGGTTGGCGAGGCTGTAGCCGTCGGTGAAGAAGAAGCTGTAGGAGGCGAACGTCAGGTCCGTCGCGCCATCGGGGCCTCGAACGAAGATGGTGCCGACGACCGCCGAAAAGATCGGATAGACGATCAGCCACGCCAGCAGCAAAACCGGCAGGGCGACGAGGAGAAGCCCGATCGAGCTCCCCCTGTTGATGAATTGGTGACCGCGCGGTGCCGCCAGCGCGGTGTCGGCGGACATCATGTGCGGCTAATGCCAGGGGCGACACTGCGGTACCAGCCGTCGTTGATCGCCTTTTCCCAATCGCCGCTCGGGAAGGTCGGGATGGTCGACGGAATGACGTCGGCATATTTCTTGCGCAGATCGTCGGAGATGTGGTCCCAGGAGACGGCAGGGAAGCCGCCGATCTGAGTGATGATTGCTTCCTGCATGTCCTTCGTCAGCATGAATGCGGCAAGCTTCAGGGCCGCGTCCTTGTTGGCGCCGTTCGAGAATACGGTGATGCTGGAGAAGCCGCCGCAAAGGGCGAGATCGCCGAGCTGCACGAGGCCGGTCGTCTCGGGCAGCACGCCCTGCGCGATCGCCTGCAGCACCTGGTCCGACCAGACCGGCACCATGGTGACGACCCCCTGGGCGAGCAGCTGGATCGACTGGGTGTTGCCTGATGTATAAGCGCCCTTGTCGTAGAGCGAGGGTGCAAGATCGCTGAGGATCTTCCAGGCTGGCGCCAGCGCCTCGGTGGCGGAGTCGGCGGTGAAATTGTCGACCTTGAATTTCTTCGGATCGCGGCCGTTCACCTCATGAATTGCGCGGCGGACGAAGTTGCCGCCCGAACCACCCTTGTCGGGCCTGTTGTAGATGAACTGGCCCGGATTTGCTTTGATCCATGCGGTCAGCTGATCCCAGCTCTTCGGCGCATCCTTCGGGTCGAGCTTGGTGTTGTCGTAGGCAAGCAGGACCTGCGAACCGCGATAGGGAAGCGAGTAGGGCGTATCGAGGGCGAGCGGGTTGATGTGGTCGTAGCCTTCGATGTTCTCGGCCGAGAATTTGACCCAGAGGCCGGCATCAATGCCGCCGGACGGCAGACGCGGATCGAACTGCTCGAACAGATCGGCTTGCGGATCGGTTTTCGTCTTCAGCGCCGCGAGTGCACGGTCGGCGATGGCGCGCAGGCCGTTATTGTCGCCGGCATCGGTCACCTTCAGGCCAACGCCGGGATGCGCCTTTTCGAAGGCGGGGCGGATGACGTTGTTCCAGAGGTCGACGATATTGGCATCCGAACCGCTGTAAAGGTCGATCGTACCGGCAGCCGCCGATGCGAAGCGCGGGAGAGCCAGAAGACCGGCCGCAGCCGAAGATGTGATCAGAAATTCACGTCTATTCATAACCGTCTCCATCAGGTGTCGAGGCTCTGCCTCTGCGGATTGTCCAGGCCTTTGCTAACGCCGGCGGGTAACATCGACATGACAGGACGAGGCTGTTTGCGGTCAAATTGCACAGCTGTGCTTTTCCCGCCTTATGGAAATCGGCGGCGCGAGACACTATCTCTGGGCAAACAAGGAGACACCCAATGACCGAAGAACGTGCAGTGCTCGCCGGTGGCTGCTTCTGGGGCATGCAGGACCTCATCCGCCGCTATAAGGGCGTGATATCGACCCGCGTCGGCTATACCGGCGGCGACGTGCCGAATGCGACCTACCGCAACCACGGAACCCATGCCGAGGCGATCGAGATTCTCTTCGATCCCGCCAAGATCAGCTATCGGGACATTCTCGAATTCTTCTTCCAGATCCACGATCCGACGACGCGCAATCGCCAGGGCAACGACGTCGGCACGAGCTACCGCTCGGCGATTTTCTACACCAGCCCCGAGCAGGAGCGCGTCGCCAGGGAAACGATCGCCGATGTCGACGCATCCGGCCTGTGGCCCGGCAAGGTCGTCACCGAAGTCGTTCCGGCCGGCGATTTCTGGGAGGCCGAACCCGAGCACCAGGACTATCTCGAGCGCATCCCGAACGGCTATACCTGCCACTTCGTCCGACCCGGCTGGAAGCTGCCGGCCCGCCAGCAGATCGCCTGACGCAATTCATGCATCATGCCAGACGCGACGCCGGCATGCATGGAGCATTCAGCCGTTTAGCCGCCAGGCCCGGAACCAGTATGATCGACAATGACGCGCACCATCTCGTCGATGTCGCGATCGTGAATTTCGTGCCCTCCGCCGGCAATCCGGTGCAGTCGCGCGTTCGGTACCGCCTGAGTGAAGGCCTCCGCGTGCTCGATCGGGAACAGCGGATCGGCGGTGCCATGGATCGCGAGAACCGACGCCTCGAGGTTGGACGCATGCAGCGTGGCGGCCTTGTCCCCGCTCGACAGCATGAAATGATTGGTCGCACTGATAAAGGAGGTGGCACGCTCCATGTCACGCGCGATCAGGATGCGCGCCGCTTCGGCATCGTGCGGATGCCTGGTGCCGGCCAGCATGGCTGAATCGCGACGCATGAAATCGGCAATCGCTCCGAGGTCCGACCAGTCGATGCGCTCGGCAGCGGCGGAATGCTCCTTGTAAGCCTTGGTCGAAGAGGGCAGGCCGTCTACTCCGATTGGCGAGGTGCTGATCAGGGTGAGGGTCAGCACACGCCGGGGGTGGCGCAATGCGGCCTCCTGCGCGACGAAACCGCCCATCGACATGCCCACAAGATGCGCGGCTTCAATCCCATAGCCATCGAGAAGGGCGATGGCGTCTTCGGACAGATCGTCAAACGAATAGCCTGGCTCACCGGGCGAATAATGTGTGGAAAGGCCGGTATCACGCTGGTCGTAGCGAATGACGTAACGCCCTTGGGCGGCAAGTTCCTCACAGAACCGTTCCGGCCACCACAGCATCGAGGACATCACCCCCATGATCAGCAGGACAGGTGCACCGGCCGGGTCGCCGAAGGCCTGGGTCTGCAGTTGTACACCTGTGAGTTCGACGATCTTTTCGGTGACGGGCGATCCGGTCGTATCCACGGCCAATCCTCCTGGTTGCAGACGGCGATTACCCTCCACCTTGCATAACTGATCCTGATATGCAATCTGTTTCGGGTGACCTGGCAGGCGTGACGGCCGCTTGGCTGCTCTACCGAATGAAGCAGGGGGAAGCGTTATGGCGTTGGATCGTCCCGACTTTTACGATGCGGAACTCGCGAGACACAATCGGCACCTCAGGATTGCCGCCGGCGTCGGCCCGGGTGATCGAGTTCTCGATATCGGCTGCGGTGCAGGGCAAACGACGCGCGAGGCCGCCCGCGCCGCACCGCAAGGAGAAGCGGTCGGTGTGGACGTTTCGGCTGAGATGCTCGAGGTCGCAAGGCAACGGAGCGCCGCTGAAGGTTTGCGAAATGTGGTGTTCGAGCAGGCAGACGCGCAGTCCCATGCGTTCCCGAGGGCCGGTTTCGACCTCTGCATCAGCCGGTTCGGCGTGATGTTTTTTGCCGATCCGGCGGCGGCTTTTGCCAATATCGGCCGGGCGATGCGGCCGGGCGGGCGCCTCGTGTGGATGGTGTGGCAGAGCCGGGAGCGCAACGCTTGGTCCGGCGCCATCCGGCAAGCCCTTGCGCCTGAAGCTGCCATTTCCCCGGGTGCTCCCAATCCCTTTTCGTTGGGCGATCCAAACGTCGCAACGGAGCTTCTCGGCGCAGCAGGCTTTGTCTCGATTGACTTTGCCGGGGTCCGGGAGCCGGTCTTCTATGGATCGGACGTCGAAGCGGCGTTTGATGCGCTCATCAGCCTTTATCTTGTAAAGGACGCCCTCGCACAAACCGATGAAACGCCAGACCAACCGCTGCAGCGGCTGCGCGATCTACTGGAGGCGCACATGACTCCGCAGGGTGTGTTGTTCGACTCGCAGGCATGGATCATCACCGCTCGCCGAGCCGCGGGATAGCAAGAGCCGGGCAGGGATTCGCTCCTCACCGACGGTCAGCGCCGCCACTTCTCAATAGCGAGGTACGTAGTCCAGACCGGAGTCGATCCGGGCCGGACGCCCGTTCAGAGCAAGCTCGCCGATGCGCGGCGCCGTGCGGGCGACGACCTTGCCGCGACGCACGACGGCCAGCCGGTTCGGCCTCAGCCGCAGTGCCTCCAGCGTATCGTTCGCCTGGAGGATGACGAGGTCCGCATTGCAACCTTTCTCCAGCCCGTAGCCTGCAAGCCCCATCGTCTTCGCCGAATTGACGGTCAGGGCGTCGAAGATCCTTTTCTTGTCGTCGATGCCAGCCATCTGCGCGATATGGATCGCCATGTGGCCGACCTCCAGCATGTCGCCGGACCCCATTGAATACCACGGATCCATGACGCAATCGTGCCCGAAGGAGACATTCAGCCCGGCATCCATCAGCTCGCGGACCCGGGTCATGCCGCGGCGTTTCGGATAGGTATCGTGCCGGCCCTGCAGCATGATGTTGATCAGCGGATTGGGAATTACGTTGATCTCCGCCTCTGCCATCAGCGGAATGAGCTTGGAAACATAATAATTGTCCATCGAATGCATCGAGGTCAGATGCGAGCCGGCGACACGTCCTTGCAGGCCGAAGCGGATGGTTTGCGCGGCCAGCGTCTCGATATGGCGCGAGAGCGGATCGTCGGTTTCGTCGCAATGCATGTCGACCGGCAGACCGCGATCGGCGGCGATACGGCAGAGCGCCTCGACCGACGCCGTGCCGTCGCCCATCGTCCGTTCGAAGTGAGGAATGCCGCCGACAATGTCGACGCCCATATCGAGCGCCCGGTTGAGCGCGTCGATCGCGCCAGGCGAGCGGTAATAACCGTCCTGGGGAAAGGCGACCAATTGCAGATCGATGTAGGGCGCGACCCTTTCGCGGACTTCGATCATCGCCTCGACGGTCACCAGTCTAGGATCACTCGTATCGACATGGCTGCGGATGAAAAGCAGACCCTGCGTGACCGCGAGATCGCAATAGCGCAGCGCGCGGTCGACCAATTCCTCCTTCGTCACGATCGGACGCAACTCTCCCCAGAGCGCGATGCCCTCGAGCAGTGTGCCGGAGACGTTCATCCGCGGCAGGCCGAGCGACAGCGTGGCGTCCATGTGAAAATGCGGATCGACGAACGGCGGGCTGACCAGCCTGCCGCTTGCCTCGATTTCCTCCGGCGCCTGCGCCTGCAGATCGCGCTCGACGGCAATGATCCTGTCGCCCTCGATGCCGATGTCGATGCCGGTGCGGCCATCGGGGAGATTTGCGTTTCTGACGATTAGATCGAACATCGGAACCTCGTTGGAAAAGGCGGCCTCACCGCTCGCCGCGACGATAGGGCTGCATCAGCGCCTGCGGGACGCGGGCGCGGCGGGCCATGATGGCAAGAGCGGCAATGGAAAGGATATAGGGCGTCATCAGGAAAAGCTGATAGGGCACGAGGCCGCTCAGCGCCGTCTGCAGCCGAAGCTGAAAGGCATCGAAGAAGGCGAAGAGCAGGGCCCCGAACAGCGCGCGGCCCGGCCGCCAAGACGCGAAGACGACGAGCGCGATGCAGATCCAGCCGCGCCCCTGCACCATGGTCGGGAAGAAGCTGTTGAACGCCGACAAGGTCAGGAAGGCGCCGCCCATTCCCATCAGCGCGCTTCCGGCGATGACCGCGCCGTAACGCACCTTCATCGGATTGACGCCCTGGGCTTCCGCCGCGTGCGGGTTCTCTCCGGTCATGCGGATCGCAAGCCCCACGGGCGTGCGGAAAAAGATGTAGGCCATCAAGAGGGCAATCAGGATCGCAAGATAGGTCGGCGCCGTCTGCGTAAAGAAGGCCGGGCCGACGAACGGCAGCGTCGAGAGGCCGGGGATGGCGATCGGCTGGAACGGCACGATGGTCGGCGGCGTATTGGCAAGCGGCACGATCAGCCGGAAAACATAATAGCTGAAGCTCGACGCAAAGAGGGTGACGCCGAGACCGGCGACATGCTGCGAGAGGCCAAGCGTCACCGTTAGCCCCGCATGCAGCAGGCCGAAGACACCGCCGGCGATCGCAGCAATCAGCAGGCCGGTCCAGAGATCGGCGCCATGATAGACGGATAGCCAGCCGATCATCGCGCCGAAAGTCATGATGCCTTCGATGCCGAGATTGAGCACGCCGGCCCGTTCACAGAGCAGGGCGCCGAGCGTGCCGAAAATCAGCGGTGTGGCGATCCGCAGGATTGCCGCCCATAGCCCGGCGGAGGCGATGATATCGAACAGTTGCGTCATCGCCTTATCCTGTACTGGGTGAAGAACAATGCGATCAGCATCGTCAGCAGCGACAGCGCCACCGTGACATCGGCAATATAGGTCGGGATGCCGAGACCCCGGCTCATGCCGTCGGCGCCGACGAACATCGTGGCCGTGAAAATGGCGGCGAAGACCACACCGAGCGGATTGAGGTTGGCAAGCATCGCCACCACGATGCCGGCATAGCCGAAACCGGGCGACAGGTCGGTCGTCACATACCCCTTGACGCCCATCACTTCGATTGCGCCTGCAAGCCCTGCAAGCCCACCGGAGAGACAGGCAACCTTCACCAATGTTCTTCCGAGCGGCACACCAGCAAAAACCGCACCGGCAGGATTGAGGCCCGCGGCGCGCGACTGCATGCCAAATACGGTGCGGGACTGGATGAAGTGAATGACGATCGCCAGCAAGATCGCGATGGCAAATCCGATATGCAGGCGCGAGCGGGCGATCAGCTTCGCCAGCATGGCATGATCGCTGACGGACTGCGACTGCGGCCAGCCGAAGGCGAGCGGATCCTTGAGCACGCCGTCTATCAGCATCGAGACGAACAGCACGGCGATGAAATTCATCAGCAGGCTTGTGACGACCTCATCGACGGAAAAGCGCAACCTCAGCCACAGCGGGATCAAGATCAGCACCATGCCGGCAATGGCACCAACCAGCAGCAGTAGCGGAATGAGAATGGGTGCCGGAAGATTGCCGAGCAGTTTCGAGCTTGCCGCCGCAACGGCGATGGCGCCGAGATAGAACTGGCCCTCGGCGCCGATATTCCAGAGCCGCGCGCGGAAAGCGACGGCGGCGGCAAGTCCGGTCAGCATCAGTGGCGTCGCCCGCGTCAGTGTTTCGGTCGCCGAAAGCCGCGAACCGAAGGCGCCGGTCAGGATGCGCCAATAGGCGTCGAGAACAGGTGCGCCGGCGATCGAGATCAAGATGCCCGCCAGCGCCAGCGCCCCGATGATGGCGATGACGGGTGTGGCGATCAGCAGGTAAAGCGGGCGGTGCTCGCGGCGCTCAAATCGCATGATCGGGCTCGCGGGTCTCTTGCCATTCGCCGGCCATCATCAGCCCCAGCCTACGGGCGTCGGCGCCATCGGCATTGACGGGCGGCGACAGCCGGCCGCCGACGATCGCCTGTATGCGGTCTGCAAGCGCGATCACCTCGTCAAGATCCTCCGAGATCAGCAGCACCGCAGTCCCCTGCCGGCGAGCTTCCAGCAGGCGCGCATGCACGGCGGCAACCGCACCTTCATCGAGGCCGCGCGCAGGCTGCGCCGCGATCAGGATGCGCGGCCGCCGATAGAGACTGCGCCCGAGAATGAGCTTTTGCATATTGCCGCCGGACAGCAGCCGCGTGCGGGTTGCCGGGCCGCCGCCGCGAACGTCGAAGCCGTCGATGATCTCGCGCGCAAAGGCCATGCCGGCCTTGCGGTTGACGAGGCCGCGGCGCGAGAAGGCGGGCGAAGCGATGCGCTCCAGCACGGCATTTTCCCAGATGGCCATTTCGCCGATCACACCCTCATGGTTGCGGTCCTCGGGAATGCGGCCGATGCCGGCTTCGACGACATCGGCGACGTCAAGATTGCCGACCACTTCGCCGAACAGCCTGAGGTCGCCGCAGCTGCGCGCCAGCGTGCCGGAAAGAAGATGCGCCAACGCCGCCTGGCCATTGCCCGAAACGCCGATAATGCCGAGGATCTCTCCCTGGTGCAGCCGAAAGCTGATCGATTTCAGACGATCGATGCCGCCAATTCGCACGGTCACGCCCGAAGCCTCGAGTGCAACGGCGCCAGGTGTCGACGGTTCGCGAACGGGCCGCGTTACGCGATGCCCGACCATCAGTTCGGCGAGTTCCGCCTTGCTAGTTTCCGCTGCCCTGCGTTCGGCGACCATCTTGCCGCCGTGTAAGACGACGATGCGGTCGGCCGCAGCCATGACCTCATCGAGCTTGTGCGAGATGAAGATCAACGACAGGCCCTGGCGGGCCATTTCCTTCAGCGTCGTGAACAGCCGCTCGGCCTCGATGTTGGTCAGCACCGCCGTCGGCTCGTCGAGGATGAGGATGCGGGCGTCGTTGTAGAGCGCCTTGAGGATTTCCACTCGCTGCTGCTCGCCGACCGACAGATCGCCAAGGCGAGCGTCAGGATCAACCGTGAGGCCGAAGCGCTCGGAAATGGCCAGGAGCTTCTTGCGCGCCGCTGACGTTGCCGAACGCCAGGACCATAGTCCCTCCGTGCCGGTCATGACATTTTCAAGGACCGTCAAATTGGGCGCGAGCGAGAAATGCTGATGCACCATGCCGACGCCAGCGCGGATCGCCGCGCGCGGCTTGCCCTGCGGCAGCTCGACGCCGTCGATCAGAATTCGGCCGGCATCCGGCATGTAATGGCCAAAAAGGATGCTCATCAGCGTGGTCTTGCCCGCGCCGTTCTCGCCGAGCAGGGCAACGACCTCGCCCCAGGCCAGCGTCATGGAAATATCGTCATTGGCAAGGTTGGCGCCGAAGCGTTTGCTGACGCCGACAATCTCGAGAACAGGCCCGGTCATGACGGCAACCCCGCCACCGGAAAACGGTGCTGCCATCGCCCCTCGGCCTCCAGGCGTGCCGCAAGCGTCAGAAGCCCCGGCTCGTGACCCATCGGCATCATGAGCTGCACTGGTAGCGGCATGGCATGCTCATCCTGTCCGAAAGGCAGCGTCAAAGCAGGAAAACCCGAAACATTGGCAAGGCAGGCAAGCGGCGCAAACGCAGTCATTCGCTCCAGATGCAGATCGATGTCGCCATGATCGGACGGAAAGGAGCCGATCGCAAGGGGTGCGGCGGCGAGCATCGGCATCAGGATGCAATCGACCGTGTCGAACAGCCTCCAGACCGCGTGGCTCACCAGGACTGCATCCTTCAGCGTCTGCCAGAGCCTGGCGGCCGAAAGCGCCCCGTCCGCGCATCGCAAAAGCCTGCGTGAGAGGCTCCGCCCTGCTTTCTTCGAGCACTGCCGCCTCGATGAGGGCGGCGAGATTGACCGAAACGATATCGGCGAAGGCACGGCTGCTGGCTGCGACGCTCCATTCAAGGTCCGCCCAGGCCAATGGAACGATGACGTGCCCGTCCGCCTCGAGCGCACGTGCCGCCTCCGTGACGGCCGCAAGGCGATCGCCATCGGTCGGATGCGTCGGTCCGGTATCGGTCAACAGGCCGATCCGCAAACGGCCATTGGTAAAATCGATGGGAGGGGAATCCGGGACGGGTCCGCGTGCATTGCCGCTCAGACTGCTGAAGATCAGTGCCGTATCCCGCACCGAGCGGCAGACCGCAAGTTCGCTCGCGATGCCGGCAAGGTGGTTGCCGAAAGAAGGTCCGCCGGGGATAGCGCCACGGGTCGGCTTCATTCCGACGAGACCGCAACAGGCGGCGGGCACGCGGATGGAGCCGCCGGCATCGGTGGCATGAGCAATCGCGACGACCCCGGCGGCAACCGCTGCCGCCGCACCGCCCGACGAGCCGCCGGCGGTACGGGCCGAATCGAGCGGGTTGCGACAGACAGGCCCGATTGCCGGTTCGCTGGCGAGCGAAAGGCCGAATTCGGGGCTCGTCGTCAGTCCGAACAGACAGAAGCCGGCCTCGCGGAACCGCAAAGCCAGATCGGAGTCGGCTCCGCCGCCTTTTCTCTCAAAGAGGCGGGAACCGGCCGTTACCGGCAGACCGCGGAAGGGACCGCCAAGATCCTTCGCCAAGGTCGGCACGCCGGCAAAGGGCCGCGCCGAGAAACGCTCGGGCGCGCTCTGCCGCTCCCGGTCACAGGCCTGCGCCGCGGCGAAACCCACGGCGCCGTCGAGATAGGCGATCGCCCCGAGCGGCTCATGCCGCGCGGCGGCCTCGAGGGATATCTGCAACGCTTCTGCAGCGCTCAGGTTGCCATGCCTGATCGCTGCCGCCAGTTCCGTCGCATCGCCCTGCATGGGGCGAACTACTTGGGCTCTTCCATCATCTTCGGAACTTCGAAGGTGCCTGCCTTGATCTCCGCCCGCTTGGCTTCCATCGCGGCCTCCGCCTCGGCAGGCGCCACGCCCTTGACGAAGACGATATCGCTGCCGCCTTCCTTCATCAGACCGTAAGACGTGTAGTTCCTCCCGACTGGTTTGCCGGCAGCGACATCGGCGATCGCGGCATTGAGGATCGGGCGGAAATACCACATGGCGTTGGCAAACACCGTGTCCGGATAACGCGGCGTGTAATTGACCAGCGAGCCGACCGACTTGATGCCGCGTTCCTTGGCGGCATCGGCCGTGCCGATGCGCTCGCCGAACAGGATATCGGCGCCGGCATCGATCTGGGCAAGACCGGCCTCGCGGGCCTTCGGCGGATCGAAGAAGGTGCCTATGAACGAGACCAGGTGCTTTGCGTCGGGATTGACAGCCTTGACGCCCGCGGCAAAGGCGTTGATCAGCATGTTGACCTCGGGGATCGGAATGGCGCCGACCGAACCGACGACGTTCGACTTGGTCATCTTGCCCGCAAGCATGCCGGCGAGATAGGCGCCGTCATGATTCCACGTGCCGAAGACGCCGAAGTTGTCGCCGGCCTGCTCGCCGCTCGAGCCCAGCACGAAGGCGGTCTCGGGATAGTCGGCCGCAACCTGCCGGGCCTCCTTCTCCACCGCATAGGCTTCGCCGATGATCAGCTTGCTGCCCTGTTCGGCATATTCGCGCATGGCGCGCGGATAATCGGTGCCGGAGACACCTTCGGAAAAGACATATTCGATCACGCCTTCCTTGGCAGCGTCCTGGAGGGCCTTATGAAGACAGGAATTCCAGGCGTTTTCGACCGGCGACGCATGAATGCCGGCAACTTTCAGCGGGGCGGCAGCCCTTGCGAGCGGGGCGAAGCTGCTGACTCCGAGCGCAATGCCCGATGCGATCACTGCCCGGCGTGAAATCAGGATGTCTTTGGTCATCGATTGCTCCCCTTTTTTTACCATCTGGTTCAAAATCATAGTAGCGCCTAAAAATGTGTCAAGGAGAGAAGGGGCTTAAAAATCAGGCTGATCGCCTCCGCCGGCCTTTCATTGCACGCCGATTTTTTTCGGCGTCCCGATGGCGTCTCGACTTGGCGCAAGGAACGCGGCGTGGCAGGCTGCGTCCCCGTTGCCGCCGCGCTTTTCGGTTGAGATTTTTCGCTTCACGAAGCGCGTCCTTCGTTCGGGGCGAGCGGCTCCGACCGGATCTGTAAGGCTTGGCGCGGCGGCATCGGCAGGGTATGCAGAGGCTATTGGGGTGGGGAAACAATAAATGGGTGAAGAAGAGGACGCGTCGCGGCGGCCGATCGCGAGCCGGTCGTCGTCCTGGGCGATCGCCATGAGCGCGTGGCTGGCGCCCAGCGGTGTGACGCCGAACAGCATTTCGCTCTTCTCGATCCTGTTTGCCGCCATCGGCGCGGCGCTGATTGTGCTCACAACCCATCCGATCGCGATGATCGGCGCGGCCGTGTCGGTGCAGTTGCGGCTGGTCTGCAACCTGCTCGACGGAATGGTCGCAATCGAAGGCGGCAAGAAAACCAAGCGCGGGGCGATCTACAATGAATTTCCCGACCGGGTGGCCGACAGCCTGCTGCTCGTCACGGCCGGTTATGCCTGCGGCTTTCCCTGGCTCGGCTGGTTGTCCGTGCTGCTTGCCGCACTCACCGCCTATGTCAGGGTCTTCGGAGGATCGGTCGGTCTTGCTCAGGACTTCAGCGGCATCATGTCCAAGCAGCGCCGCATGGCGGTGCTGACCGCCGGCCTTGTTACCGCCAGCCATTGGTCGCTGATCCTGAGCTCAGCCATCATCGCGACCGGCAGCCTCGTCACCTGCATCACTCGTACGATAACGCTTTCCCATTCGCTGGAGAGTCTATGACCGCTCTTGTCCGTCGCCTCCTTGTGTTGTTCGTCCGCATCATGGTCGGCGCCCGAAGCGAGTGGCAGGGCTGCGCGCCCGACACGCGCCGCCGCATCTATTTCGCCAATCACAACAGCCATGTCGATACGGTCGCCGTCATGGCCGCCCTGCCGTACCAGGTGCGGCGGCTGACCCATCCGGTTGCGGCGCGCGACTATTGGGGAACCAGCGCCTTTCGCCGTTTTATCGCGGAGAAAGGCTTGCGCGCCGTTCTGATCGACCGCAAGCCTCTGCCGGACAGCAACCCGCTCGAGCCGCTCGAGCGTCTGCTCGAGGAAGGGCGTTCGATCCTGATTTTTCCGGAAGGGACGAGAAGCGCCACCGAAGAGATTGCCCCATTCCGCAGCGGAATCTATCGGCTTGCCTGCCGCTTCCCCGATGTCGATCTCGTGCCGATCCATCTCGACAATCTGCAGCGCATCCTGCCGAAGGGAAGCATACTGATCGTGCCGATCACCTGCACGGCGCGGTTCGGCAAGCCGCTGCGCGTCGAACCGGACGAAGGCAAGGACGCATTCCTGGCCCGTGCCCGCGCCGCGATCATCGAGCTGGCAGACGGAGAGCGCACCGCATGACCAGCCTTTTCTCCGTCGTCCTTGCCGCGATCCTCGGCCTGCTCGCCGTCGCTTCCGCCATCGGTTTCATCCTGCAGCGGCGGGCGACCGAACCCGGCTCCGTCGCCACCGTCCAGAACCTCAATGCCCGCATCCGCTCCTGGTGGCTCATGGTCGCGATCTTCGGCGGCGCGATCCTGCTCGGGGATACCGCGGTGGTCATCCTGTTCGGGTTTCTGTCCTTCATGGCGCTCCGCGAATTCTGGACGCTGACGCCATCCCGGCGCGGCGATCACCTAGCTTTGTTCCTGTCCTTCTTCGTCGTTCTGCCAGTGCAATATGTCCTGCTCGGAACGCTATGGTACGGCCTCTTTTCGATTTTCATTCCGGTCTATGCCTTCCTGATCCTGCCGGCGGTGGCAACGCTCACGGGCGACGTCAACGAGTTCCTTGCGCGCACCGCCAGGGTGCAATGGGGATTGATGCTGACCGTTTATTCGATCAGCCATGCCCCGGCGCTCCTCATGCTGCAGGCCGGCACGCCCTCGGCGCTTCTCCTCGTCTATCTTGTGATCGTGGTGCAGCTCAGCGACGTCTTCCAGTATGTCTGGGGCAAGCTCCTGGGAAAACACCGCTTCTCACCGAACATCAGCCCCTCGAAAACGCTCGAAGGCCTCATCGGCGGCGGCGCCTCCGCCATCCTCGTCGGAACCTTGCTCTATCGCCTGACGCCGTTCTCGCCTCTGCAGGCGGCGGCCGTCAGCACGGTCATCGTCGTTGCGGGCTTCTTCGGCGGATTCGTGCTCTCGGCGATCAAACGCGATCTCAACGCCAAGGACTGGGGCTATGTGATCGAGGGCCATGGCGGCGTGCTCGACCGCCTGGATTCCATCACATTCTCAGCGCCGCTGTTCTTCCATATCGTCCGCTATTGGTTCACGACCTAGGCGCCGTCTAATCAAGACCCATCGATATCCTCCAGGATCTCGAACAGCCGGCGCTGAACATCCCGCTCCTGTCTGCCAATCGCTGTCATCAGCCTGGCCATCGTTCCCCGCAGCCCATGCAGCTCGTCCACCAGCTCCATGACGATATCCACGCCGGCTTCGTTGACGCCCATGTTTCCCATCAGGTCCAGAATGAGCCTTGCGCGGGCGACGTCAGCGTCGCGAAATTGTCGCTGACCGCTCGATGTCTCCGGGATCAGCCAGCCCTGTTCGATCCAGAAATCGAGTTGGACGACGTCGATTTTCAAGTAAAGACGGAATTCGAGATCATCCATGATCAGGCCTCCATGTTCTTTCTCGGATCGTATGGATGTGCGGCCGCCCATTCCTGCACAAGAGACGTGAGCCGATCGTCAGGGCGATCGGGCAATACGATCTTCAGCGAAACATAGACGTCGCCGTGCCCACCGCCGCGTTTCGGCACGCCCTTGCCCTTGAGACGCAGGACCTTACCGGTGTTGGAATGCGGCGGCAGCGTCAGGCTGACAGCTCCGGAAGGCGTCGGTGCGCGAACCTTGCCCCCGAGCACCGCTTCACTGAGCGAAATCGGCAGCTCCAGGCGAATGTCGTCGCCGTCGCGCGTGAAGAAGCGATGCGGGCGCACATGAATTTCGATCAGCGCATCGCCAGCCGGCCCGCCTCCGATGCCCGGCTCACCCTTGCCGCGCAGCCGCAAGGTCTGGCCGTCGCGGGTTCCCGGTGGAATTTGCACCTCAAGTGCGGGTCCATCGGGAAGCTTGACTTCGGTTCTGGCGCCGTTGACGGCCTGGAGGAAATCGACCTCCATGGAGAACCGCCGGTCCTGACCATGGCTCCGCGACCGACCACCGCCGGTGCGGCGCGAAAAGAAGTTAGCAAAAATATCGTCGGCATCGCCGAAATCGGCGAAGCCGGCACTGTTGTGATAGGGATCGTCGGGGCCGCTTGAGGAGGCATAGTCGCGATAATAGCTGCGCTGGGCCCGCTCGGCGCCCGACATATCGATCTCGCCGCGGTCGAAGCGGCCGCGCTTCTCCTCATCGCTCAAAATCTCGTAAGCGGTCGAAATTTCCTTGAACCTGTCCTCGGCGTGTTTGTCGCCGGGGTTCAGGTCGGGGTGAAGTTTCTTGGCGAGCTTGCGGAACGCGCTCTGAATATCCTTCTGCGTCGCGTCCCGCTTCACGCCCAGAAGCTCATAGGGATCCTGGCTCATGCATATCTCCGGTCGGGCAGTGAATACTGCTGGTTGGGCTGGGATTGATATAGGTTGCCCGGCCGCCGGAGGGGAGGGGGCGGGCAAACGTCAAAAAGCCCGTCGTGCCATGATAGGCGGAGGCTCGCCAGGATCAGAGCGAAGCGACGCCTTCTGTTTGAGCCGCCGAGGCTTCACCGGCATGATCGAGGCGTCGGTCGATGAGAACCGAGCACCCGGCATGACGTACGACCTTCCCGACGATCGAGGAGAAAACATAGTCGGTGATATCGGGCACGTGGGATGACAGCAGGATGAGATCGGCCGCTCTCTCCCTTGCGGCTGACACGAGTAGCGACGCAGCAACGCCGACGCGCACCTCGATCACCGCCGGGACGTCAAGCTCCTTGCACAGTGCCGCAAGTTTCCGTTCAGCGTCGATAATGGCAGCCGTCTCGAATTCTTCGGGGATGTCGGTCAGGTGGCGATGCGGAATATTCTCGATGACGTGCATGACGACGATCGTTCCGCCTTCGTCCCCCAGCGCCGCAGCCCGGCGCAATAGACGGTTAGCTGTCTGTCTCGAGCCCATGCCGATGCAGCAGATTATCGTGCGATACATTGAGATCAATATCCTCGAATGCGAGTCATTGCCGTCATCATAGCGCGATCGACAGCGCCAGCTTTGACTAAAGTCAAGCCGGGCTGCCGCCATGTGGTTGCTATCGCCGTCTAGAGACGGGGCTCCAGTCGCATTGTCGCCCGATTCGACGGCAGCGGCGTAAGGGCCTCCGGCGCAATGGTGATGCCATAGCTCATCGCCGCTGCCGGCGGCCGTTTCAATACGCCGGCAGTTGGCATGCGGCCGGTCCGAAGCCGCGCCTATATCTTTGCGAAGTCCTCGACCTGCGCCCGGATCGCGACCTCGGTCGGCAACCGCTCCATCGAACTTGCGCCATAGAAACCGTTGCAACCCTTGCAGCGGGCGAGCACGTAGGCCGCATCCGCGGGCATGGCAATCGGGCCTCCGTGGCAGAGGACGATGACGTCGTCGCGCACCGAGCGCGCTGCATCAGCCCATTCATTGACCTTCTCCACGCATCCGTCCAGCGTCAGCGCCGTTTCGGCGCCGATCGCGCCGCCAGTGGTCAGGCCGAGATGGCAGACCACGATATCGGCACCGGCTTTGGTCATGGCAATCGCGTCACCACTGCTGAAGACGTACGGGGTGGTCAGCATGTCCTTGGCGTGGGCGCGGGCGATGATGTCGATCTCGAGATCGAAGCCCATGCCGGTTTCTTCGAGATTGGCGCGGAAGGTGCCGTCTATCAGCCCGACGGTGGGGAAATTCTGGATGCCGGCAAAGCCCATCGCCTTCAACTCATCGAGGAAGTGGTCGGGCAGTATGAAGGGATCGGTGCCGTTGACGCCGGCAAGCACCGGCGTGTGGCGCACGACGGGCAGAACCTCGCGGCCCATCTCCCTGACGATCTCATTGGCATTGCCATAGGCGAGCAGACCGGCCAGCGAGCCCCGCCCGGCCATCCGGTAACGGCCGGAATTGTAGATCACGATCAGGTCGATGCCGCCGGCCTCCTCGCTCTTGGCGGAAAGGCCAGTGCCGGCGCCGCCGCCGATGATTGGCCGGCCCTCGGCGATCTTGCGACGAAGCTTGTTCAGGATGTCGTTTCTGTCGATGCGGGTCAAAGCTCTCTCCTCAGGCATGGATCTCATGGAAATTGGCGACGAGTGCTGCGGCGAATTCCGGGCTGTTGATATGGGCGTCGATCTCGACGAGACGCCTGTTTTCCGCATCGCGCCAGCCGGCGCGGATGGCCGAAAACAGCGCCGCGTCGGCGTCCGGATCGTGGAAGGGCTGGCCGGCGGCATCGATCGCAGAAACGCCTTGCAGCGGCAGCAGGAAGCGGACCGGCCCCTGCATTCGGTTGAGCCGGTCGACGATGAAGGCGCCGATCCTGCTGTTCTCTTCCGGCGTGGTTCGCATCAGTGTCACCTGCGCGTTATGGACATGCAGCTTGCGATCGCGGAAAGGCGCCGGCACGGTTTCGCGCGCGCCGAAATTCACCATATCGACAGCGCCGACCGAGCCGACATAGGGCAGGCGGGTGCGGATGATCGCGCCGAAGCGATCCGTGGTCGCCGGAAAGACGCCGCCGACGAGGAGATCCGGAACCTCCGTCGTCGTCACATCGATCACGCCCTGCAGCAGACCGGAATCGGCAAGTTTCTCCATCGACTGGCCACCGACGCCGGTCGCGTGGAAGACGTAGATTTCGTGCGTTTCGCCGAGCATCTCACGGATCTGCGTGACGCAGGGGGTGGTAACGCCGAACATGGTCATGCCGATGCCCGGCCGATCATTGCTCGAGGTGGGGATGGGATTGCGGGCCATGCCGGCCGCCGCGTTCGCCGCATTGCCGATCACCCGGCGCGAAATCGCGTTCAGCCCGGCGACATCGACGACCGAATACATCATGGTGAGATCGTTCGGCCCGACATAGGGCGCGACATTGCCGGAGGCAACCGTCGAGACCATCAGTTTCGGCAGGCCGACGGGAAGTGCGCGCATCGCCTCCGTGACGAGCGCGGTATTGCCGGTACCGCCGAGACCGAGAATGGCGCCGATGTCGCCGCGCGATGTCAGGAATGCCGTCAGCGCCTTGGCCATGGCCGAAACGGCCGCTCCCCGATCGGTCTGCCCCAGCACGGCCGCCGCGCCCCCGGGATGGAATTCGGCCACTTCCCGCGCCCGGATATCGGCGCCGGCGCTATCCCCGAGCGTTCCGACATCGACCAGAATGGTATCGGCGCCGGCTAAAACAACCACCTCCTTGGCGTAATTCAGTTCCGCACTCTTGGTGTCGCAGGTGCCGACGATATAGACCTTTCCCATTGTGTTTCCTCCTCTTTTCCAACTTTCCCTGTGAGCTTTCGACAAAATTCCTGTTTTTGTATTTTTCATATTGTATATTCTTTCGCATATTGCATACTTAAATTAGCAACGCCAGACGGAATTGAAAACCATGAACGCACCGCGCCACCTCACCCTTCGCGAGCGGATCTACGAGGAAATCGTTCGCCTGATCGTCTCGGGCGAGCTGCCGAGCGGCGTCTCGATCGACGAAAAAGAACTGACGGAGCGCCTGCAGGTCAGCCGCACGCCATTCCGCGAGGCGATCGGCACGCTCGCCAAGGAAGGGCTGATCGAGATCAAGCCCTATCGCGGCTTCTTCGTGCGCAGCTTCACGCCGAAAGAGATCGACGACCTCTATAATTTGCGCAAGACGCTCGAATGCTTCGCCGTCGAACTCGCCGTTCCTGAGATGAGCGATCGGCATATCGCAAACTTTGAGCGTATCCTGGATGAGGCAGTGGCCGCATTGCGCCGTGGCGACATGGAAACCTACGGCATTCGCGACAAGGAATTTCACGAGACCATCGCCGAGCTTTCGGGGAGCGCGCCGCTGATCGAAACGCTGGCGCGGCTCGCACTGCAGATTCAGATCTGTCGCTCGATCGCCAATGAGAGCCGTGATCTGGCCGAAAGGGCGGCTGAGGAGCGCGATCAGATCCTGCAGGCTTTCAGCGCGCGGGACATTCCCCGCGCCAAGGCGCTGATGCACGCGCATATCAGCGATGTCCAGCAGGCCGTCATGGCGCGCTTTCAGAAGGGTTAGCCGAAAGACATGAAGGAGAGGGAGGTCTCCTTCAGCAACCTAAAAACATGGGCCATGGAGCGGCCCGGAGGAGGGAACAATGCTGAAATTTCTTGCCCGCAGCACCGCACTGGCGGCGATGATCGCCGCAAGCTCGCTGGCCGCACATGCCGAAACCCTGAAAATGTGGGGGCCGGAGCAGATCACCGAGCCGCTGGTCGCGCAGCTCTGGAACGGCATCAAGGCCGATTTCGAAAAGGCCAATCCCGGTGTGACCGTCGAATTCATGCCGCCGACCGGCACTATCAGCAACGGCGCCGTGCAGGCCGCCATCCAGTCGGATGCTGGACCCGATGTGATACTCACCAACTCGGGCATCGGCCGCATCAGCGTCGTCAAAAATGCCAAGCAGGCGATCCCGCTCACCGAGCAATATGAAAAACGCGGCTGGAAGGACAAGATCTATCCCTGGCTCTACACCGAACTGAAGGGCCAGTTCGGCGGCGAGATCTATGAGGTTCCCGATGGGCTAGATGCGCTGGGCATCTGGTACCACAAGGACATTTTCGCGCAGGCCGGCTGGAAGATCCCAGCCACCTGGAGCGAATTTGAAGCGCTGATGAAGTCAATCGAGGAGACTGGCCTGCAGCCGATCGCCATCGGCCCGCGCACATCAGGCAGCGCCGGTCATCTCTTCGGCAACCTGCTGCAGTCGGCGAGCGGCAAGGAGGTGATCGGCAAGGCGCTACGTGGCGAGATTGCCTGGGACGACCCGTCCGTCGCTGCCGGCGCCATCCGGCTGCAGAAGCTGGTCGAGGCAGGCGACATCAAGAAGGAAATGGCGGGTCTCGACCTCGACGGCGCCTCGCGCCTCTGGTTCAATAAGCGCGCCGCCATGTTCGTTGCCGGCCCCTGGTTCACCGCCAATGCCCGCAAGGCCGGCTATGACCTGTCGAATGCCGGTTATGCGCCGATGCCGTCCGACATCAAGGGCGCGGCGATGCCGACCGGCGGCGTCGGCTGGAGCTGGCTGATCCCTGTCAACTCGAGGCAGCCGGAACTTGCGATGAAATGGATCGACTTCATGCTGTCGGACGCCGTGATGAAGAAGCGTGCCCAGGATCCGGCAAGCACGATGATCTATCCGCGCGAAATCCCCGGCCTCAAACCGCCGACCCCGGTGCTGAAGGAGATCTTCGCCGCAGCCGCAGGCGGCGTCGGCTACAATCCGAGCGTCTATCTGCCCGGGCCGGTGCTCGACACCTATTTCCAGGTCATCCAGGGCCTGATCTCCGGCCAGATCGGTGGTGAGGACGGCATGAAGCAGATCCAGGCGAAGATGGAAGAGGCGAAATAGTGGCCATGCCCAAAACGTCAGGCAGCAAGGCCGTGGTTTCTCTCAGCACTGCCCCTGCCGGCGCAGGACATACGGGCGGCACATTCGCCCGTATGCCCAAACGCCGGGCGGCCGGGTCCGGCTCAGCCGATCGGGATGCCGGCACCGCATTCTGGCTGATGGCGCCGGCGCTCGGCCTTTACGCCCTCTTCACCCTGCTGCCGATCGCCGCGACTTTCTGGCTGAGTTTCAACAGCTCGGCCGGTTTCAACACATCCGCGAACTTCGTCGGCTTCGGCAATTATGCCAAGGCGGCGCATGACCCGATCGTCTGGAAGAGCCTCGTCCACACCTTCGTCTGGCTCGCCTACCATGTGGTGATGGCAGGCGGGCTCGGCCTGCTGCTGGCGCTCGCCGTCAGCAGGCTGCGTTTTACCCAGGTCTTCTTCCGCACCGCCTTCTTCCTGCCGCATCTGGTGTCGCTGGCCGTGGTCGGCGTCATCTGGGCCAATATCTACGATCCCTTCTTCGGCCTCCTGAACACGGCCCTGACGCGGATCGGGCTTGGTTCCTTCACGCAAGGCTGGCTTTCCGATCCCGCTCTGGTGCTCTTTTCCGTCAGTGTCGCAAGCTCCTGGCAGGGTTTCGGCCTCTACATGCTGCTCTTCATCGCCGGGCTGCAGAATATCGACCGCTCGCTCTACGATGCGGCTGAGGTGGACGGCGCCAACAGCTTCGAGAAGCTGATCCATGTAACCCTGCCGGGGCTTCGCGAGGTCACGACCTTCGTCGTCTCGCTGGCGATGATCAATGGTCTGAAGGGCTTCGCCACGGTCTTCGTCATGACCAATGGCGGGCCATTCTACCAGAGCGAACTGATCACCACCTATATCTACCGCCTTGCCTTCCAGTCCCAGGATCACGGGCTTGCGGCGGTGCTCTGCATCCTGCTCAGCCTGCTGGCAATCGTCATCACCATTGTCTTCAACCGCTGGCGCGCGAGGCTTTCCCAATGAGTATGCGCAATCGCGAATGGCCGGCGGCGCTGGCGCTGACCCCTGTCTTGATCCTGATCCTCGCCCCCTTCGTCTGGCTGCTGATCTCCAGTTTCAAGACCGAAGCCGAGATCGGCCAAGCCGATCCCTTCACCTGGCCCGCCGACCTGATGTGGCGGAACTATCTCGACGCCTGGCAGATCGGCGGCTTCGGCGATCTCGTCGGCAACAGCCTCATCAATCTCGTCGGCGTCGTCATCCTGTCGCTGCTCACCTGCGCACCGGCCGGCTATGCGCTGGCCAAGATCCGCTTTCCCGGCCGCGAATGGCTGTTCTACGCCTTCATCCTCGGCCTTACCGTACCGGTCCAGGCGATCGTCATTCCGCTCTATCAGGTGCTCTTCGGGCTCGACCTCGTCAACACGCTGACCGGCATCGTGCTGGTGCAGGTGAGCAATGGCATTCCCTTCGGCATCTTTCTCATGCGGAGCTTCTTCATCGGCGTTCCGGACGAACTGATCGAAGCGGCGACGATCGACGGCGCCTCGCATGTCCAGATCCTCACCAAGGTTTTCCTGCCAATCTCGACGCCGGCGGTGCAGGCGCTCGTCATCATCAGCGCGCTCTCCACCTGGAACGATTTCTTCCTGCCGCTGATCGTGCTGATCAGTCCGGAAGTGCAGACGCTGCCGCTCGGGCTCGTCCGTTTCGCCAGCACCTATGCGTCGGATTACCGCCTGGTCTTCTCCGGGACGGTCATTTCATTCCTGCCGATCATTCTTCTCTACATCCTGATGCAGCGCCGTTTCACCGAGGGGCTGACCCAGGGGGCAATCAAGGGCTGACCATGTCGCATCACGTCCAGCGGGAAATCCGCTACAATTTCGAATTCGACCACCGCATCAAAGCCTGCTTTATCGGCGCCGGCGGCCATGCCTACCGCAATATCTACCCGGCGCTGCGTTATGCGCCGATCGAACTCGCCGGCATCTGCGATCTCGATCTTCGCCGTGCCGAAAAATTCGCCAAGCTCTTCGGGGCAGGGAAAGCTTATACCGGTCATCGCGAGATGCTGGAGCGCGAAAAGCCGGAGCTGGTCTTTCTCGTCACCGCCTACCATCCCGACGGCCGGGTGCAGGCAACGGATCTGGCGCTCGACGCGCTCGCCGCGGGCGCGCATGTCTGGATGGAAAAACCGACCGCCGCGACCATGGAAGACATCGAAAGGTTGCAGGCGGCAAGTGCCGCGGCCGGCCGCATGGTGATGACCGGTCTCAAGAAGACCTTCTTCCCGACGATCGAGAAGCTCAGGGATTTGATCGGTTCGCCGGGTTTCGGCCGGCTGACATCGATCAATGTCCGCTATCCCCAGAGCCTGCCGAAACCGCAAGACCGTGCGGATCTCGTCAAGATGCAGAGCTTCCTCGATCACATCTATCATCCCGGCGCGATCCTCAATTTCCTCGGCGGCGAGATCGAACGCGCCAGTTATGAATGGGAAGCGTTGACCGGCGCCACCGTCACCAGCCTGCGCTTCCGCTCCGGCGCGATCGGCACACTGCATCTTGCCGCCGGCCAATCCGGCGGCAGCATCTTCGAGCGGGTCGAGATCATCGGCGAAGGCGCCAATGCGATCGTCGAAAACGGCAGCCGCCTGACCTATTTCCGCAGGGCGGACCTGCCGTCCTATGGCCGCGCCGCAAGCTTCGTCCAGCCGGACGAGAATGCCGCACTCATCTACGAGCCGGAGCACTCGCTCGGCCAACTCTACAACAACAATCTCTTCTATCTCGGCTATGTGCCCGAGATCCTACATCTGACGGATGCGATCCTCGCCGGCACATCAATCACCCGGGGCACGCTCGAAATCGCCCGCGAGATCATGAAGCTCTTCGACTTCTTTAGACGCGCGGACGCCGGCGTCACTACCAATTTCTGAACAGGGGAAGATGGCCTTGACCGAGAAAGATGTGATTTTCAAAAAGGCCGGCGGCGAATTCATGCCGACCACCTGGGGCGAACTCAACTGGAAGATCACCGGCGACGGCACGCCGGGCGCCGAGATGACATTCGGCACCTGCCGCATCAATCCCGGCGAGCGCAACCAGCTGCATTCCCATCCCGATTGCGAGGAGATCCTCTATGTCGTTTCCGGCCATTGCGAGCACAAGCTCGGCGATGCCCTCTACCGGCTCGAAGCCGGCGACGCCATCCGGATTCCCCGCAATGTCCGCCATTGGGCCCGCGCCCTCGGCTCCGAACCGCTCTTTGCGCTGATCATGTTCTCCTCCGGCACCAGGACGGCAATCAATCATGAAGGCGAGGGGGCGGCCTGAGCTAACCGGGGAAAAAATATGGCGTCGATTGCGCATCACCACCTCTGACCATCGGCATGCCGGCAATGAACTCAAGGGCCATCTGCATTCGGCCGCAACGGGCACGCGTCTTGGCGAAGCGGAGCTCTGAGACGGCCTTTTCTCCTGCATTTGCTAATATTCTGACGATTGTGTGAAGCCGCCCCGACACCTCTGACAAACCGCATTGTCTCTGCTATGTCAGGAAAAATGCGGTGGCCAGCCGATTGCCGCCGCGCTCTGTCCGATCAATGCCTGGAGTTTGAACGATGAGCGGTTCTTCCGAATACGTACCCCCGAAGGTCTGGACCTGGAACAAGGCGAATGGTGGCCAGTTCGCCAACATCAATCGCCCGATCGCAGGGCCGACGCATGAGAAGGAGCTTCCGATCGGCCGTCATCCGCTGCAGCTCTATTCACTGGGCACGCCGAACGGCCAGAAGGTCACGATCATGCTCGAGGAACTGCTGGCCCTTGGCCATAGCGGCGCCGAATATGATGCCTGGCTGATCCGGATCGGTGATGGAGACCAGTTCGGAAGCGGCTTCGTCAAGGTCAACCCCAACTCGAAGATCCCGGCACTGATGGACCGCAGCGGCGAAAAGCCGATCCGCGTCTTCGAGTCCGGTGCCATCCTCACCTATCTCGCCGAAAAGTTCGGCGCTTTCCTGCCGACCGAACCGAGCGAACGCGCCGAATGCCTGTCGTGGCTGTTCTGGCAAATGGGCAGCGCACCCTATCTCGGCGGCGGCTTCGGCCATTTCTACGCCTATGCGCCGACGAAGATCGAATACGCGATCGACCGCTTCGCCATGGAGGTGAAGCGCCAGCTCGATGTGCTCGATCGCCGCCTTGCAGAAAGCGAATATCTGGCTGGCAGCCAATATACGATCGCCGATATTGCCGTCTGGCCGTGGTATGGCGGCCTGGTGAAGGGCTGGACCTACGGCGCGGCCGAATTCCTGCAGGTCGAGGACTATAAGAACGTCCAGCGCTGGGCCGATCTCATCCACAGCCGGCCGGCCGTACAGCGCGGCCGGATGGTCAACCGCCTCTCCGGCGACCCTTCGAGCCAATTGCACGAGCGTCACGACGCCAGCGACTTCGAGACGAAGACGCAGGACAAGCTCGCGGCCGCCGAGTAAGCAAGCGGCCCCCGCGACGGTGTCGCAGCAATAAGTGACGCTCCGCCGTCTTTACGGCGACGGAGCATCTGCATGCTGCCCGACTCATTTCTTGACCGTATCCTCCAGGGAAGCGGCCGAGCGGGTTCTGGTAGAAATTGTCGATATTCTTGCGCGAGACGTTGATATAGGGGCTGCAATAGAGGTCGATCCAGTTGACGTCGACAACACCGTCTACCGCAACATGAACGGCCCGACCGAGTTTCACGTCATCGGCTCGATGAAGGACCGGACGATCGAAGACCGGCTCGACCGCATCGAGGCGCCGACGCTGCTGATCTCGGGGAAATATGACGAGGCGACGCCCCTGGTGGTAAGGCCTTATCTCGAACGCGTCCCCGGCTGCGAATGGGTGCTCTTCGAAAATTCCAGCCACATGCCGCATGTCGAGGAAAAGCAGCTTTGCCTGGCGACCGTTTCCGGCTTTCTGTCGCGCTACGACTGAAGCATATGCCAGTTCGTCACGATTGGCGGACAAGCCATTTCTTGGCGACACGGCAGGCCATCGTATAGGCCGGATCGAAAACGTTGCCGACATCGTAACGCACCACCTGGCCCAGCAGATGGCTGGCCGCCGTCCGGTCGAGGCCGTAATCCGAAGCGAGCCAAGTCAACATTTCGCTGGTGGCATGCTGAAGCGCCTGATCGAGGGGGCGGGCATTGCCGACGGTGAAGATGTCTTCAGCGGTTTCTCCGCGTGGCCAGACCAGCCCGGCCTTCTTTTCCACCGTCAGCCGCACCGTGACTTCGAACGTGGTCTCGACGCCGGTGCCGACGATCTCGCCGTCGCCCTGCACGGCATGGCAATCGCCGAGATAGAACAGGGCGCCCGGCGCTGATACTGGGAAACGAACCGAGGTGCCCGGGCCGAACAGGCGATAATCCATGTTGCCGCCATATTCGCCGCTGGTGGCCGTCGATATCGCCTGGCCGAGGCCGGGAGCGACGCCGAAACAGCCGATCATCGGGGCGAGCGGGAGAACGAAATTTTCGAGGCCGGCGACCGGCTCCGACAGCCGGACGGTCGATGCCTCGCGGTCGATCGCCCAAATGGCGATATCGCGCGGCGGCAGGTCGCGAACCGTTTCGGGATCGATGACATTGGCCGCGACGATGCTCCGGGTAAAGCCGGCGTCCCTGGTCGGAACCATGCTGATGATCTCTACCTTCAGCGCATCTCCGGGCTCGGCACCTTCGACGAAGATCGGGCCGTTCATCGGGTTCGGACCGGAGGTCTGCTTGATGCCGCCCTTGTCATAGCCGATGGCGTCGAGCGTTTCGGTGACGACGGTATCGCCGTCAGCGACATGCAGCGCCGGCGGCAGCGAGCCGATAACATTGTGAAATCGCGTCGGGATGAAGCGGTGAGTGGTCATGAGAATACAGCTCTCGCTCGTTTCGAATACCATAGTCCGGGCTGACTTGCCCGGCGGAGATTCCAAACTAGATCAGAGATTATATGGGAAGCCAACACGCCCGAGAGCAGGCTATCCGATCTTGCGTTGCATCCTCGAAATACTATATGTAGGTAAGTACCTACATGGAGGCGTAATGAACGTGACAAGTCTTTCCAGCCGCGAACTCAATCACGACGTGAGCAGGGCAAAGAAGGCGGCGCAAAATGGTCCGGTCATCATTACGGATCGTGGGAAGCCATCCCACGTGTTGATGACCTATGACGAGTTCGAGCGTCTCACCGGCAAGCGCCGCAGCCTCATCGATGCTCTCTCCATGCCTGGTTTGTCAGATATCGACTTCGACCCGCCGCGTGTTGAGATCGCTCCGCGCGGGGTCGATCTATCTTGAAATATTTGCTGGATACCAACGTTGTTTCCGAATTGCGCAAGGTCGGAGACGGCAAAGCCGATGCCAATGTGGTCGCCTGGGCCGGGGCGCAAGATATTGCTGGCTTATGCATCTCCGCCATCACGATCCTGGAGCTGGAGCGTGGAATCCTTGGCGTGCAGCGCCGCGATGCGACGCAGGGTGCTCGCCTGCGTGCATGGCTGGAAAATCAGGTGCGGCCGGCATTCGCCGGCCGAATCCTGTCGATCGATGACGCGATCGCAACACGCTGCGCGCATCTGCATATTCCGGATCGGCGCAATGAAGCCGATGCCCTGATTGCCGCAACCGCCCTGGTTCTCGGCCTGACCGTGGTTACGCGCAATGTCCGGGATTTCGAAGGGGCGGGCGTTGTCGTGCTGGATCCGTGGCAAGAATGATGTCTTTGCGCCCGATCATGGCAGCTGGTGTATGGTGACATCAGGAACGACGTGTCGCGCGATCTCGCACAGATGCCAGTGGTGCGTGAGGTAGATGACCTGTCCGACCTTTGCCATTGCGCCGAGCAGGCGGAAAACCTCTTCGGAGCGGGGATTGTCGAAGCTCTCCATGATATCGTCCGCGACGAAGGGCACGGGCGGGCGAAGAGCTGCGAATTCCTCATAGCCTGCAAGGCGAAGCGCAAGATAGAGCTGGAACTGCGTGCCGGTCGACATCGCGTCCGCCAGCTTCGAGCCACCGTCGCGTGACACGCCGATCAGTATTTCCTTGTCGCGGTCGGGCTGGGTCGTCAACCCGGAATAGTTGCCGCCGGTGATCAGGCGAAAGGCTTCAGATGCCCGGTTCATCATCGAGCTGCGATGTTTTTCGCGATAGATGTGCAGTGCCTGTTCGGCCGCGAGCGTGCCGGCGCGAAGCGTCAGATGCCGCACGGCCAGTTCCTCGATCTCAAGGAAGATGGTTCGGCGTTTGGCCTCGATTCGGGCCACCGCGTCGTCCCCGCCGACGGCCTCAAGCTTCTGCCGCGCCAGCGACACGTCGGAATAGAGAAGCTTCGCCCGTTCGGTGAGATCCTCGATCCGCGCACCAAGCTCGATCGCGTCGCGCTCGGCCGCGGCGGTGTCGATATCGGCAAGGCGACATTCGGCCTCGGAAAAACTTGCCGCGTGCAATGCCTCGGTGATCTGCGCGCGCAAGGCAGCGGCGCGTGCTTCCAGCCGGTCCCGCTCCCGGGCCTGGTTCAGGAATACTTCGACCGAGGCAAGCGAATCCGTGCCGAAATAACCGGTTAGTTCGTTCTTGCGGGCGTTGTGAACGGCCAGTTCCTCCTCCAGCGCCCGGCGTTTCTCCAACTGTTTTTCGAGATCCGCCTGCCGGTCCGCCCGAAGTTGCGCGGCATGCCGCGCCGCCTCATGGCGTTCCACCAGCGCATTGGCCGAAGCGAGCGTATCGGATGCCAACCGGCTGAGGCCGCAGTCTGCGAGAACAGCGGCTATATCCTCGCGGAATTGCCCCTGGTCGCGCTCCATCGCGGCAACGCGGCTTGCGAGGTCATCCCGTTCCTTCAGGATGGCGGGCAGTGTGCCGAGCGCGTTCAGCATAGCGCGGACGGCCGAAATCGAGCCGGCCTTGTCGGCAAACCAGGTTCGCGACAGCGCCCCCGCCCATTCCCGGTCCCAGGCCATGATCGCAGCTTCCGCCTCCTGCTGGTCGCGCTCGCGTTCCCTGACATCGCGATCGAGATCGCCGATTGCCTTCTCATGCGCCTGCCGCGCCGCCCGTTCGGCCTTGCCGGCGGCAAGCATATCGTTTGCGGCCTGCGTCAGCGCGGCGACCGGCAGATCGTCAGCGCCACCATGGCCGGCATCCGCCAGACTCGCTGCAAGCACTGCGGCATGGCTGTCCAGTTCCCTGAGAAGCACGTCCACCGCCTCTTCGGCCCGCTGCAGATCGTCCCAAGCAGCCAGCGCCGCGGCTCGCTTGGCGCTCCACGCCTCAAGAGCTGCAATGCGCGCCGCAGCTTCGGGCTCATAGTCAATTGCCTCGGGCAGCAGACCGCGGATGCGCTCTGCAAGCCCGTCATGTTCAGCCCGCGCCTCGGCAAGCAATTCCCTTTGCCGTTCAATCGCTGCCGCCGTTGCCGCTTCCATCTGGCGGAGCTGGCGCAGCTCGGCCAGCTCCTGCGCGCGCGACAGCCGGCCAGCGGACATCACATCGTCCTGGCGCATCCGCTCCTCGAACGTCCGGGCGGTGGCGGCATTCAGGCTGGCAAGATGCGCCTGCCAGGCGGCATCGCGTTCGTCGCGCAGCCTCGCGGCCTCGGCATCGTCGATCGAACCGCCGGCAACGAAGGCCGCGATCCGGGCTTTGGTCAGCGCCTGATCGGTGACGAGATCGCACAGCCGTGTCTCGTGATCGGCAATGCGCTTGTCGATAGAAATCGCCTGGCCACGCCAGGCCTCGGTCTGCCGAGGCTCCGCCGCGCTCGCCCGCTGCAGGGCGACGGCATCACCTGTCCAGGGCGCAAGCTGCGCGAACTGCTTCTCCTGTATTCGCTTCGCCTGTGCGAGAGTGCGTTCTTCCATGCTGAGCCGCACGGCGAGATCAGATCCCGCCAGCCGGCTCAGGGCCGCCTCGATGCGGCCAAGACGCGCGGGATCGAGCATCCCGGCTCCATTTTGCGAGCCGCCTTCCTTGCCCAGCCTTTCGAGATTCTCGCGCGCCCGCACCAGTTCGCGACTCGCCGCAGTCAGGTTGGCCTCGACGCCAGAACGTCGCTCGATGAGATCGCGGATGATGCCGATCAGCGAGGCGGGCAGCAGCAGCGTCTCGGGCGCCGCGTGGCCCGGCTGTTCGAGATCGGCCAGCAGCCGTCCCAGCACGCCTTCCTGTTCGGCCAGCGCCTGCCGGCGCTTCGGCAGATCGTCCTCGGCCGCGAGATAGCGCGCGCGGCCCTGATCCAGCAGGTCCAGATGCGCGGCGACCGCCAGCGCCTTGTCGTCGATCGTGATCGCTTCGATCTCGTCGGCAAGCTGGCGCAGCGTGCGGTCGGCGGTTTCGACAAGGGCCTGCAGCCGCGTCTCGTCGTGGAAAAGCTGCGGCAGCAGTGTGAACCATTCGGACGGCGGCCGCGGCAGATCGCCCATGCCGGCTGCATCGATGTCCAGCCGCCGGAGTTCCAGCGCCGCGGGCAGGGCGCCGAGAAGACGCGTCAGCTCCTGGTGCCGCGCCTTGGCCCCGGCCAGTTCCCGCGTCGTCGCGGTATAGGCGGCGTCGGCCTGCTCGTGGGTTGATTTCAGGCCCGAATAGGTGGAGGCAAGCGTGTCGATGGCATTGCGCTCGGCCTTCAGCGCTTCGAGCGAGCGTTTGAGCTCCGCAAGTTTCGTGCTCGACGACCGCTTCCTGTAGATTCCATTGGCTTCGTCGACGGCCGTCACCAGCGAACGGCTGAGGCCCGCAAGGCCCGAGCTTGCCGAGAACAGCAACTCGCCGAGCTCGCCCTTGCTTTGGATGATGGCGTTGCCGCCTTCCTTGAGCGACTGGTCGTCGAGCGAGAACATCGTGCGATAGGCTTCGCGGCCGACGCCGCCGAGCGCGCCGGCGAGCAGCGCCTCGTTCACAGCCTGTCCCCGATCATCGATGAGGCTGCCGGCCCGCAATTTGAGCCGCGCCAGCTCATGGTCCGCGCCACCGAATTCCAGCCGCGCACCGACCTTCATGGTGTTGTAGGGATGCAGGAAATTGTAGGTGCTGCGCTCGCCAATGCCGTAGAGCAGATCGAGATAGGCGGCGAAGGTGGTCGACTTGCCCGCTTCATTGAGGCCATAGACGATATGCAGATCCGGCGAACCCGGTCGGACCGCGCCGAAATCGATCGAGTGGTCGGTGAACTTGCCATAACGGATGAGGTCGAGACGGCGCAGGCGCATCAGCTGTCTCCCCGCTCCGCGGCCTTCATCCGGGCAGCGATGTCCTCGGCGCCATCGGCGAGAAGGCTGTCGATGAAGCGTTCGAAACCCGCCTCGTCATGCCCGGCAAATGCCCGGCTTTCGGGCGGCAGGTCTGCAAGCAGGTCGCGGACCATCTCCCTGACATCGTCGCGAAATCCGCGGCGGGCGATGACCTCGTTCCGCATCAGCGCACCGAGCTCGACGACGGGATCGGCAACTGCCGCCTCGGCGAGGGACACCGGCGCTTCGAAGGCGAGTTCCAGCTTCTCGATCCAGGTCCGGCCGATCCGGTCACCGCGCTGCTCGGCTTCCGCCTGCATGAGGTCGACATCGCGGCGAAGCTGCCAGGAGAGCGGCGTACGACCGGAAAGCCTGAGGCGCGCGACGAGATGCGGCGAGGCCGTATGGTCGCGCTGCGCCGTCAATGCCGCTTCGATCGCCATGGCCGCATCACGCCAATCGTCGACATCCGTCAAGTCGACATCGACGCGCTCGAACTGCGCAATGCTGGTGCGCCGCTCCTCGACCGTCACCGTCCGGTCGTCCGCCACGGTCACCAGCGACACCGTCTTGACGCCCGACTCGTTGATGTCGCGGCCCTGCGGCATGCCGGGCATGATGACCGTCGCCGTGCCGGGATACTGGCTGCGCTGATGAAGATGCCCAAGCGCCCAGTAGTCGAATCCCGAGGCGTGAAGGTCAAGCACATTGCAGGGCGCATAGACGTCATGGCCGGCGGATCCGGCAAGGCTCGTATGCATGATGCCGATATTGACCGCGCCCGCCACCGGCGGCTTGAACTTCGGCAGAAGCGGGTCCGGCGCCTGCGGTTTGGCGAAGCTCAGACCGTGGATCGCAATCGACAGGCTGCCTTTCGTCGCCTCCACGGCCTCGGCATGACCGCCGAAGATCTTCACCGTGTCAGGCATCACCAGCTCCCTGGCGATCTTCGACAGCGCATCGTGATTGCCGCGGATCTTGAAGACGCCAATCCCCGCCCGGTGCAGCCGTTCCAGCTGGCTTGCCAGGAAGCGCGCCGTCTTCATCGACGTTTGCTCACCGTCATAAAGATCGCCGGCGATGACCAGCGCATCGACCTGTTCCTCGAGGCAAAGGTCGACGATCGCGATCAGTGCCTGCCGGCTGGCGTCACTCACGAGATCGGCCAGCTCGGCGTTGCGAAGCGCCAGCGACCGCAGCGGAGAGTCGAGATGGAGATCGGCAGTGTGGACGAAACGATAAGCCATGAATGCAGAAATCGCGTTGCGATAAGATGATGAGCCGGTGCCGTCGGAGATGAACGCGCCCTCACTGTCACTGGCCGTGAGGAAGAGAATATGGGGCACGCGTTCAGGGGGCGCGAGCGAAATGGGCCGGCAAGCCGGCCCATCCACAATCAATGTTGCTCCACCGGGGCCGGCGCCGCAGCCGGTGCACCCTGCGGCCCCAGCCGATCGGCCACCAGCATCGACAACATCATTTCCACAAGACCATTGGTGGCGCCCTTTTCGCCGCCGCCGACCTGGATCTGCGGCACGAGCGGCAGCCTGCCGTTTTCGATCGCTTCGGCGAAGCGCATGAGGACCTGGGAGTTGAGCTGATAGTCCGGCCCGCCGAAGGCCGCGACCTTCTTCTCCGTCGCCTCGGCTTCCGCCAAACCGATGGCGCGCACCTTCTGGGCATCTGCCAGACCGGTCGCCTTGATGCGTTCGGCATCGGCAAGCGCGACGGCCTTGATCCGGTCGGCCTCGCCGAGGCCGGCAAGGCGCACTTTCTCGGCCTCCGCCTTGGCGGTCACCTGAATGGTTTCCGCCTGCTGGCGGGTGCGGGCGAGCTGCGCCTTGCCCTCGTTCTCGCTGATCTCGATGGTAAGCGCCGATGTCGTGATCTTGGCCTGCTGCTCTGCGAGCGCCTCCTTCTCGCGCAATGTGCGCTCCTGGATCGCCGCCGCCTCCTGCAATTTATAGGTCTCGACCTTTTCAACGGCGATCTGACGCTCGCGCAGCTGGATGAGGATCTGCTCTATGCTGTTTTGACCATTGTTAGCCCGTGGCGTGCCGATCAGCACCTCCTGCAGTTCGAGGCTATAGGAGCCGAACTTCTCGCGCATTTCATCGCCGGATTTGCGCTGGATTTCGCTGCGTTCCTGTAGCAGTTCGATCAAGGTCTTGGTCTGGGCGATATTCTTGAAATAGGCCGAGACCATCGGGTCGAGCGTCTGTTCGACCAGCCGTTTAATATCCCCGAAACGCTGCACGACGAGGGGCGCCTTCATATAATCGATATGGACGACCACCGAGAGCGGCAGCACCGGCTCGAACGCATCCTTGGTGATCAGCGACACTTCGGAAAGATTCTCGTCGAGCCTGTGCTCGCCGAACTGTTCCTTGGTCCATTTGAGCACGAAGTTGGTCGTCGGCACGACGATGATATTGCCGGCATAGGTGTTGAACGCATATTTGCCCGGCAGCAGCGGCGTCGACCAGACGCCGCGTGCGCCCGCCTCGACCAGTTCGCCGTGGCGATAGGACTGGCCTGAAATATCCGCGCTCCGCCGGCCGGTATAGGAGACGACGACACCCACCGTGCCGACGTCGATGATCGTCTTCTCGACGAGTTCGACGGTCGCAAAGATACGGTTGAGGAAATAGCTGCCGTCGGCAAGCACCTGCAGTTGCCGGCCGCGATAACCGCCGGCATTGAGAAACTTCTCCGGATCCTGGAAATTATTGTGGAAGTTTGGGTCTTTCGGATTGTTGGCAACGGTCGGCGCGATGATCTCGCCATCCGGCAGCGCCGGACCGTCATGGATGGTGACGATGCCGATCAGGTCCTCGGCGTCATGAATGACGACAGGCTCGAAGCCGTTGCGCTGCGTGATCAAATTGGACATGTCGGCAAACAGCCTTTGTTCCGACGCGTTCAGGTTGACGGCATAGGTCGATTGCGCGGTCAGCACGATGAACTGCGCGAGATTGATGGCATAGGTGCCTTCGCGCAGGATCTTGCGCTGCGGACCCTTCTGGCCGCCCTTTGTCAGAAAGCCGCGCACATCCTGAAAATCATCGGCGTCGACGTTCGAGGCAAGCGTCTGAGTCGGCGGCAACGGCTCGCCATCGCGGGCGAAGACATAGCCGATCTGGCCCTGCGGAATGGTCACGAGATTGGCGCGATGCATCGCATACTGGAACGGCATGAAGAAATGCAGGCCGCCGCGCACGACTTCCGGCTGGAAGCCGGCCTCGCCGTAGAGCGCAATGAAGCCATTGTCGACGGAGCCGCGAAAACTCCACAGCTTTTCGAGAATGCCGAGCCTGTCGTTGGGGATATAGCGGATCACGCCGCTCAACCGGAACAGGGTTGCCAGCACGATGAGCGTAACGGCGATTCCGATCGCCTTCCATCCCATCGGGCTTAGATATAGGGTTTCCATCTTTTCTCTCGCATGGGCGCACGGGTTCGTCCACCCGATAGCCGCCCGGTTGGTGTTGGTTGATAAGACGGGGAGATTGCACGCCCATGCGCTCGACGCACGACAGCGTTGCCCGTCCTCCAGACGGGCAGAGGCGGCTGTCGCACGTGCATTGCTGCATGATTTTCCTCAATCGAAGGCGATTAAGGAACCATGCGACAAGGACGTCGAACGCCTGGGCTGCTCATTGTCTGGAAAGATGACCGCGCGTCCCGAGTCCCCACCGAAGGACGGCGTGTCGTGAGTGGTCTCACATTGGAGTTGCCTTGATAGACATGACGCCGGAGAAATTAGCGACAAGCCCGATCGGTTTAAAGACGTTTAAAGCGAAAATCGGATAAGTACTTCCAGTGATTTTACTATTTCGACTATTCAATCTTGCTGAAATAACCTCGCGCATTTGCTGTTTTTGTAGCTCGCGTCGAACCATCGATCCGCGCCTATCTGGGCCGCAGGTTTCTCAAACCGGTTGACAACACCCCTCTGGCGACATCCGCAGCTCCCTTGGAACGCAAAAGGGCTTCTTGACACAAGGGCCGCTGCGGTCTTTGATGGCGACCATTCACCAGGGGTGTCCCGGCAAGGGGCTGAGATTCTGCTAGACGATAGGGCTTTGCCGATTGTGGCGCAGTGACCCGTTGAACCTGATCCAGTTCATACTGGCGTAGGGACGGTGCGGACGCTGCGGCTGTTGAGCGGATTTTCGCTTTGTCGCGCAAGGCGTCTTTCCATCATTCCAACACTGGAACTGGGTCTCCAAACGTCAAACCTTGGAGCCTCATCCATGAATATTGTTGCACCCCAGCTTACTCCCGTCGTCACCACCGGCTCGCTTCCGGCCTCGACCAAAATCGTCAAACCCGGAACGCTCTATCCGGATCTGCGCGTGCCGATGCGCGAAATCAGCCTTCACCCGACCTCCGGTGAGCCGCCGGTTACGGTCTATGATTCTTCCGGCCCCTATACCGATCCGGCCCATGTGGTTTCCATCGACGCCGGTCTGCCGCGTTTGCGCGAGGCCTGGGTCAGGGGGCGTGGCGACGTCGAAGCTTATGAAGGCCGGGTGGTGAAGCCTGAAGACAATGGATTTGCCACGGGCGAGCGGCTGACGCCGGAATTTCCCATTCGCAACACACCGCTAAAGGCAAAGGCCGGACGCGCCGTCACCCAGCTCGCCTATGCGCGTGCCGACATCATCACCCCGGAAATGGAGTTTGTCGCAATCCGCGAAAATCTCGGCCGGCAGGCCGCGAAGGAGGCGCTCGCCCGCGACGGCGAGAGCTTCGGCGCGCATGTTCCCGATTTCGTGACGCCCGAATTCGTGCGGCGGGAAGTCGCCGAGGGCAGGGCGATCATCCCGGCCAATATCAACCACCCGGAATCCGAACCGATGATCATTGGCCGGAATTTCCTGGTGAAGATCAACGCCAATATCGGCAATTCGGCCGTCACCTCGTCGATGGCGGAAGAGGTGGAGAAGATGGTCTGGGCGATCCGCTGGGGCGCCGACACGGTCATGGACCTCTCCACCGGTCGCAACATTCACAACATCCGGGAATGGATCATTCGCAATTCGCCGGTTCCGATCGGCACGGTGCCACTCTACCAGGCGCTGGAGAAGGTCAACGGCATTGCCGAAGACCTGACCTGGGAAGTCTATCGCGATACGCTGATCGAACAGGCCGAGCAGGGCGTCGATTATTTCACCATCCATGCGGGCGTGCGGCTGGCCCATATCCCGCTCACCGTCAATCGCGTCACCGGCATCGTCTCACGCGGCGGCTCGATCATGGCCAAGTGGTGTCTGCATCACCACAAGGAGAGTTTCCTCTACGAACATTTCGAGGAAATCTGCGACATCTGCCGCGCCTATGACGTCTCCTTCTCGCTCGGCGACGGTTTGCGTCCGGGCTCGATCGCCGATGCCAATGACGCGGCGCAATTTGCCGAACTCGAAACCCTCGGCGAACTGACAAGCATTGCCTGGGCGAAGGACTGCCAGGTGATGATCGAAGGCCCCGGCCATGTGCCGATGCACAAGATCAAAGAGAATATGGACAAGCAGCTCAAGGTCTGCGGCGAAGCCCCCTTCTATACGCTCGGACCGCTGACGACCGATATCGCGCCGGGCTATGATCACATCACCTCCGGTATCGGGGCAGCGATGATCGGCTGGTTCGGCACGGCCATGCTCTGCTACGTCACGCCGAAAGAGCATCTGGGGCTCCCCGACCGCAACGACGTCAAGACCGGCGTCATCACTTACAAGATCGCCGCGCATGCCGCCGACCTTGCCAAGGGGCATCCGGCCGCCCGCATCCGCGACGACGCGCTGTCGCGGGCGCGCTTCGAATTCCGCTGGGAGGACCAGTTCAACCTCTCCCTCGACCCGGATACTGCGCGCTCGTTCCACGACGAAACCCTGCCGAAGGAGGCGCACAAGGTGGCGCATTTCTGTTCGATGTGCGGCCCGAAATTCTGCTCCATGCGAATTTCCCACGACATTCGCGCCGAAGCCCAGAAAGAGGGATTGGAAGCCATGGCGGCCAAGTACCGCGACGGCGGCGATCTCTACATGCCGGTCGCAGAGGTCGCGAAAGCTCCCATCGGAGAATAACCATGCGCGTTCTCGTCAAAGGGGCGGGCGTTGCCGGCCTCACGGTTGCGTGGCAGCTTTATCGGCACGGTTTCCGGGTCAGCGTCGCTGATCAGGCCGACGAGGTCGGCGCCGGCGCTTCGGGCTTTGCCGGCGGCATGCTGGCCCCGTGGTGCGAACGGGAGAGCGCGGAGGAGCCGGTGCTGGCGCTCGGCCGCCTGGCCGCCGATTGGTGGGAGGCGGCGTTGCCCGGTCATGTCAAACGCCGGGGAACACTTGTCGTGGCGGGCGGCCGCGATGCCGGCGAACTCGACCGCTTTTCCCGTCGGACAAGCGGATGGGAATGGCTGGACGAGCCGGCGATCGCGGCGCTGGAACCCGACCTTGCCGGCCGCTTCCGCCGGGCGTTGTTCTTCCGGCAGGAAGCGCATCTCGATCCGCGACAGGCGCTCTCGGGGCTGGCCGCAGGGCTTGAAGAAGCCCGCATGCATCTCCTCTTTGGTTCGGGCAAAGCAGACATTGATTGTGACCAGGTGATCGACTGCACCGGTGCTGCCCGGATCGGCCGGCTTCCCGGATTGCGCGGTGTTCGAGGCGAGATGCTCTGCATCGAAACAGGCGACGTCAGTCTCTCCCGCCCCGTCCGCCTGCTGCATCCGCGCCACCCGATCTACATCGTGCCGCGCGACGAAAACCGCTTCATGGTCGGTGCGACGATGATCGAGAGCGACGATGCCGGCGCTATCACCGCGCGTTCGCTGATGGAATTGCTGAACGCCGCCTACGCCTTGCATCCCGCCTTCGGCGAGGCGCGGGTCACGGAAACCGGCGCAGGCGTGCGGCCGGCTTATCCCGACAATCTGCCGCGCGTGACGCAGGAGGGACGCACCCTCCATGTCAACGGCCTCTACCGGCACGGCTTTCTGCTGGCGCCGGCCATGGCCGGCGAGGTGGCGCGGCGTCTTCTCACAGAACAAGGACAACCGGAAAGGAGGGCGTCATGACCTTCATCATCAATGGCGAGGAACAGGAGGTCGCGGCCGTGACGCTCGAAGATCTGCTTCTCGCTCTCGACTACGAAGGCGGGTGGCTCGCAACCGCTGTGAACGGCGAGCTGGTGCACCGCGAGGACCGCGCCGATTTCAGGCTCGGCGAACGCGACCGCATCGAAATTCTCTCACCCATGCAAGGAGGCTGAGATGCTGAAACTTTATGATGTTGAAGTCCGCTCCCGACTGCTGCTCGGGACCGCCCGCTATCCGTCTCCAGCTGTCCTTGCAGAAGCGGTCAAGCGCTCGAAGACCGAGATCGTCACCGTTTCGCTTCGCCGCGAAGCCGTCGGCGGCAAAGCGGGCGGCGCCTTCTTCGAGTTGATCCGCGAGCTCGGCGTACGCGTGCTGCCAAATACGGCCGGCTGCCACAGCGTGCAGGAGGCCGTGCTGACAGCGAAGATGGCGCGCGACGTTTTCCGCACCGACTGGATCAAGCTCGAAGTGATCGGTCATCACGATACGCTGCAGCCCGATGTCTTCGGCCTTGTCGAAGCGGCACGCATCCTAGCCGGCGAGGGTTTTCAGGTCTTCCCCTATACGACCGACGACCTGGTCGTCGCCGAAAAGCTGCTGGATGCCGGCTGCCGCGTCCTGATGCCCTGGTGCGCGCCGATCGGCTCTGCCATGGGGCCGGTAAACGCGATGGCGCTGCGGGCGTTTCGAGCACATTTTGCTGACGTGCCGCTCATCGTCGATGCCGGCATCGGCCGCCCGTCTCACGCCGCCGCGGTGATGGAGTACGGGTATGATGCCGTTCTCCTCAATACCGCCGTTGCCGGCGCGGGCGAACCCGCCGCTATGGCCGAGGCCTTCGCGCTTGCCATCGATGCCGGCCGGCTCGCGCATGACGCCGTACCGCTGGAGCCGCGCGACATGGCCGTTCCTTCCACTCCAGTCATCGGAAAGGCGGTCTTTTCATGAAGCTCGACCCCTTCTATCTCATCGTCGACGGTGCCGAATGGATCGAGCGTCTCGTGCCGCTCGGCGTCAAACTCGTCCAGCTGCGCATCAAGGACCGGTCGGAGCCGGTGCTTCGCGAGGAGATCCGGCGTTCGAAGGCTGCCTGTGCGGCAGCGGCCTGCCAATTGATCATCAACGATTACTGGAAACTGGCGATCGATGAGGGATGTGATTTCATCCATCTCGGGCAGGAAGACCTGATGACGGCCGATCTAAATGCCATTCGCCGCGCCGGCTTGAAGCTCGGCCTTTCCACGCACGATCCATCAGAACTGGAAACCGCGCTGGCCGCTGCGCCGGACTATGTTGCCCTTGGGCCGGTCTGGCCCACGGTGCTCAAAGAAATGAAATGGGCGCCGCAAGGCGTCGAACGCCTCGCGGACTGGCGGCGGCGTGTCGGACCAATGCCGCTCGTTGCCATTGGCGGGATCACCGCCGAACGCGCGCCGCTGGTATTGGAAAACGGCGCCGATAGCGCTGCCGTGGTCACCGATATCACCCGCAATCCGGATCCCGAGGCCCGCACGCGACAGTGGCTGGCCGCGACCGCGCCTTGGCGATCTGTCGGTGAGACGCCGCGCCTGGCCTGACTGAAATATATTTCATGTCTTGAATTATATTGACAGACCTCAAGCTTTACGCTTAGCTGCCTATACCGGGCGTCGAGGAGGAAGTCCGGACTTCAACGCGATCAGCGGCGCCTTTCGGCGCCCTCGGGCTTTTGGGAGAGGCTTCGGCCTCAAGGAGGACTCTTGCGCACTTTACTCACCACGACCGCAATGGCGGTTTTTGCTGCAACGTTTATCGCCGGCGCCGCAAGCGCGGGAACGGAAAACCCGTTCCGCTGCAAGCCGGGCGAAAAATACGTCATGAATGTTATGGTTTCGGGTGTCGAATATTGGTTCCCCGTCTACGAGATGTTCAAGCAGGCGGGGCAACAACTCGGCTGCGAAACGGAATATACGGGCACACCGGAATATGACGTCAACAAGCAGATCGCCACCTTCGACCAGGCGCTGGCGCAAAATCCGGCCGGCATCCTCGTCCATCCGATGAATTCCGACCCGTTCATCGAGCCGATCAACCGCGCCATCGGCCAGGGCACGGCGGTCGTCACCTTTGCAGCCGACTCGCCGCTGTCCAAGCGCGTCTCCTTCATCACCTCGGACAACACCCGCGAAGGCACCTATGCCGCCGACGCGATCGCCGAGAAGATGGGCGGCAAGGGCGAGTATGCCGTTCTGGAAAATCCCGGCCAGGACAACCACGACAAGCGCATCGCTGCCTTCATCGCCCGCATGGACGAGAAGTGGCCTGATATGAAGCTTGTCGGCCGCGCCGCATCCAACCAGGACCCGACCAAGGCCTACCAAGGGCTTTCCAGCCTCATCCAGGCCAACCCGAACCTTGGGGCCGTTTTCATGCCGGAAGCGAACTCCGCAATCGGCGCCGCGCAGGCCAACAAGGAAACCGGCGGCAAGGTTCTCGTCATGTGCGCCGATGTCAATGCCAACATTCTCGACATGATCAAGGCCGGCGAAGTCTTCGGCTCGATCAACCCCAACCAGGGCATGCAGGGCTACATGGGCTTCATGCTACTGTGGCTCGCCAAGCACCCGGAACTGATCGACCCGATGAACGACGCCAAGCGCTCGGGCTTCAACCCGATGAGCATCCCGGTCGTCGATAACGGCCTCTCCATCGTGACCGCCGCAAATGCCGATGATTTCTACTGGGACAAGTACCTGAAGCGTCGCGGTACCAAGGGCATCGAGGAGTAAAAACCGACAGGCCATCTGCGCCGCCTGGCGCGGATGGTTCGGATGGGTGGGAGGAAGATGATGGCAGAGCCCGTGCTCACCATTCATGGTGTCACCAAGCATTTCGGGGCGGTGAAGGCGTTGACGGATGTCGACTTCACCCTCGAGCGCGGTGAAGTCCATGCGCTTTGCGGCGAGAACGGCGCCGGCAAGTCGACGCTGATGAACATCATCGCCGGCGTGCTGCAGCCGACCGAAGGCGAAATCCGCGTCGACGGCAAGGCTGTGCGCATTTCCTCTCCCGCCGCCGCCCAGTCTCTCGGCATCGGCCTGGTGCACCAGGAAATCGCGCTCTGCCCGGATGCGACGGTTGCCGAAAACATGTTCATGGCGACGACCAATCGCCGTCGGGCGCCGCTTATGAACTACCGCGGGCTGGAGCGCGAGGCGCAGGCGGTGATGAACCGGCTAGCCGCAATCGATGTCCGCCGAAAGGTCGCCGACCTGCCGATATCAAGCCAGCAGCTCGTCGAGATCGCTAAGGCGTTGACGCTCGACTGCCGCGTGTTGATCCTCGACGAACCGACGGCTGCCCTGACCGAGACCGAGGCGCGACAGCTCTTCTCGATCATCCGCGACCTCAAAGCGAACGGCATTTCGATCATCTATATCAGTCACCGCATGGCCGAAATCTTCAGCCTCTGCGACCGGGTCACCGTGTTCCGCGACGGCCGCTACGTCTGCACCGACGGCATTGCCGACGTGACGCCGGACGATGTGGTGCGCCGCATGGTCGGCCGCGAGATCACGCAGCTCTACCCCGACAAGCTCGGTGCCGGCGAAATGTCAGGCGAGACGATCCTCGAGGTCGACGGCATTGGTGACGGGGTGCGTTTTCACGACATCAACTTTGGCCTGCGCAAGGGCGAGATCCTTGGCATCGGTGGCCTTATCGGCTCCGGCCGCACGGAAATCGCCGAAGGCATCTGCGGGTTGCGGCCGCGCACGGCAGGAACCGTCCGCCTGCACGGCACGGCGCAACCGATCCGCGCCTATTCGGATGCGGTGAAAGCCGGCATCGTCTACCTGTCCGAGGACCGCAAGGGGTCGGGCATCTTTCTCGAAATGTCCATCGCGCAGAACATATCGGTGCTGGATCTGAAGGCGCTCACCAATTCGGTCGGCCTGCTGAACGGCCGCGCGGAGGCCGCGCTAGCCGACGATTTCGCCCGAAGGCTCGCCATGCGCATGAGCGGCATCGAGGCGCCGGTAAAATCGCTTTCCGGCGGCAACCAGCAGAAAGTGGCGATCGCCAAGCAGCTCGCGGTGAAGCCGAAGGTCATCCTGATGGACGAGCCCACGCGCGGCATCGATGTCGGCGCGAAGGCGGAAATCCACCGCCTGCTGCGCGAGCTGGCAAGCTCGGGCATCGGCATCATCGTCATCTCGTCGGAGATGCCGGAGCTTCTCGGTCTTGCCGATCGTCTGCTGGTCGTCCGCGAGGGACGCATTGCAGGCGTACTCGGAGCCGACGAGATGTCGGAAGAGGCCGTCATCCGCCTTGCTTCCGGCATGGGCAGCGCAAGGGCGGCAGACCATGCCGCGTGAAGAGAACATGGGAGAGAGGGAAATGGCAATCGACACGATGGCAGGCATGCCCAGGACGTCGTCCTTCAAACGCATCGGCACGATGCGCGAGGCGGGGCTGATCGCGATCATCCTGGCGCTCGGCATCATCATGAGCTTCGCCTCGCCGTACTTCCTGACGCTCGGCAATTTCCGCGCGATGCTGATGAGCTTTTCCGTGGAGGGCATCGTCGTCGTCGGGATGACGATCCTGCTCATCGTCGGCGGCATCGACCTTGCGGTCGGCTCCGTCGTCTGCTTCGCGATGGTGCTCTCGGGCTCGCTCTTTCTCGCCGGGCTCGATCCGTGGACGGCTTCGCTTGCCGGCATTCTTGCCAGCAGCGCCATCGGCGCCATCATGGGTTTCTTCGTGACGGTCGTCGGTCTCAACCACTTCATCACGTCGCTGGCGGGCATGGTGATCGTGCGCGGCCTCTGCCTCATCATCACCAAGGGCACGCCGCTCTCGCTCTTCACGCTGCCGGCCGGCTTCAAGGCAGTGGGGCAGGGCACGTTCTACGGCATTCCCTATGTCATCCTGATCTTCGTCGCTGTCGTCATCCTGTTCGATTTCCTGCTGCGCCGGGCGACCGCCTTCCGCAAGGTGTTCTACACGGGCAGCAATGAAAAGGCGGCGCTCTATTCCGGCATCAAGACGAACCAGGTGAAGTTCTGGGTGACAGTGCTCTGCTCGACGCTCGCCGGCGTCGCCGGTGTCATCTACATGTCCCGCTTCGGGGCGGCGACGCCGACTTTCGGCGTCGGGATGGAGTTGAACATCATCGCGGCCGCGGTGATCGGCGGAGCCTCGCTGAACGGCGGCTCGGGAACCATCCTCGGGGCCATCCTCGGCATCGCGCTTCTTTCTCTCGTCACCTCGTCGCTGATCCTGCTAAACGTTTCGGTCTATTGGCAGGACATGATCAAAGGATGCATCCTGCTTGCCGCCGTATCCATCGACCATTTCCTCCACAAGCGGAAGGCCGCCTGACATGCCGATCGCCAAACTGAAACCCAGGACGACAGCCCCGCGCGAAGAAATCGTCATCGCCCGCCAGATGCACCAGGCCCTCGTCCTGCACTTTCTGGAGGGTTTGACGCAGGCGCAGATCGCCGATCAGCTCGGCATCTCGCACGCCACCGTCAACCGTCTCATCAAGCGGGGCCGTCAGCTCGGCCTGGTCGAGATCAAGATCAAGTCGCCGATCGAACCTCTGGTCGATATGGAGGAGCGGCTCCTGGCGCTTGGCGGCATCAGCCGGGCGGTCGTGGTCCCCACGGTCTCCGACAATCCGCAGACCGCGCTGCTGGCGGTCGGCGAGGCGGCGGCCCGCCTGCTGCTCGAAGAAATCGCCGATGGCGATACGATCTGCATCACCGGCGGCAAGGGCGTCAGCGCCGTCGTCGCCGGCCTCCAGGCGCCGCGCCGCTTCGATGTCGAGGTCATCCCGGCAACCGGCTGTGTGCAGGGCAAACACTATACCGACGTCAACCATGTCTCGACTTTGATGGCCGACCGGCTCGGCGGGCGCTCCTACCAGATCCACGCGCCGCTCTTTGCCGATGACGCCGAGCAGCGGTCGATGCTGATCAACATGCGTTCCGTCGCCGACGTCTTCCGGCGGGCGCGGGAAGCGAAGGTCGCGGTGGTCGGCATCGGCTCGATCCTGACCGATGATTCCAGCTATTATGACCTGCACCCTTCCTCCAGCACCGATCGCGCGGCGATCGAGCGTTCGGGCGCCAGCTGCGAACTGCTCGCCCATTTGCTCGACGATCACGGCCGCGTCTGCGACTACAGCCTCAACCGGTCGCTGGTTTCGCTGACACTGTCTGAATTCGCCTCGATCCCGACGAAGATCGGCGTCGCCAGCGGTCCGAACAAAGCCGGGCCGATCCGCAGCATCCTGCGCGGCAATCATCTCGATACGCTCGTCACCGACGAGGCGACGGGCGCGCGCATTCTTGAACTCGCATCCGAGGAAGGATTTTCCGCATGAGCGGCGAACAGTTGACCCGCGAAATCGGCCGCTCCGGCGTCAAGGCTTCGGCCGTCGGCCTCGGCACCTGGGCAATCGGCGGTTGGATGTGGGGCGGCACGGACGAGGCGCAATCCATCGCCGCGATCCAGGCCTCGCTCGATGCCGGCGTCACGCTCATCGACACGGCGCCGGCCTACGGCCTGGGCCGATCCGAAGAGATCGTCGGCAAGGCGCTTGCCGGACGCCGCGACAAGGCGGTGATCGCCACCAAATGCGGGCTGGTTTGGCATACGCAGAAGGGCAGCCATTTCTTTGATCAGGACGGCAAGCCGGTGCACCGCCATCTGGGACGGGACTCGATCGCTCACGAGGTGGAGGAAAGCCTGCGCCGCCTCGGCACGGACTATATCGACCTCTACATCACCCATTGGCAGGACCCGACGACGCCGATCGAGGAGACCGTCGCGGCGCTGGAAGAGCTGAAACGGGCTGGAAAGATCCGCGCCATCGGCGCCAGCAACGTCAATCGGTCGGAACTCGAGCAATATATCGCGACCGGTTCGCTCGATGCGATCCAGGAGCGGTTCAGCATGATCGATCGCCAGATCGAGGCGGACCTGCTGCCGCTCACCATCGCTGACGGCGTGTCGACGCTCAGCTATTCCTCACTGGCGCTCGGCCTGCTTTCCGGAGTCATCGGGCCTGAGCGCGTGTTTTCCGGCGACGACCAGCGCAAGGACAATCCGCGCTTTTCCGTCGCCAACCGGCGCAAGGCCAAGGATTTTGCCGAGGCGATCCGGCCTGTCGCGGAGCGCCACGGCGCCAGCATCGCGCAGACTGTGATCGCCTGGACGCTGGCCCAGCCGGGCGTAACCTTCGCGCTTTGCGGCGCGAGAACCCCGGCGCAGGCGCTTGACAATGCGCGGGCCGGAACGCTTCGCCTTTCAACAGCCGATCTCGCTGCCATCGACACCGCCATATCGGCGGAGCTCGCCGCCATGGACGGATAACGGACGCCATCATGAACCGACTGGAAACAATGGACGGGCTTCGCCAAAGCCCGAAGGTGGACGTTTGCGTCCTCGGCGGCGGCATCAACGGGCTCAGCGTCTTCCGCGAGCTGGCGCTGCAAGGCGTGAACGTGCTGCTCGTCGAGCAAGGTGACTATTGCTCCGGTGCGAGTGCCGCCCTCTCGCGCATGGTCCATGGCGGGCTGCGCTATCTGGAGAATGGCGAATTCAGCCTCGTGCAGGAATCGCTCGTCGAGCGCGACCGGCTGCTGCGCAACGCTCCTCACTATGTCGCGCCATTGCCGACGACGGTTCCTGTTTTCGACATCTTCTCCGGCCTTGCCAACGGCATCGTGCGCTTCCTCGGTCTCACCCGCCGTCCAAGCCGCCGCGGCGCCGTGGCCATCAAGACCGGCCTCGCAATCTACGATTTCCTGACGCGCAAACGCGCGCTGATGCCCCGCCATCAATTCCGCGGTCGCCGGGCGACGCTGGCCAAATGGCCCGCGCTCAATCCTGGGATACGCAGCTCCGCCACCTATTACGATGCCTGGGTAAGCCATCCGGAGCGGATCGGAATCGAGCTGCTGCGCGACGGCCTATCGGCCGGCCCGAATGCCCGGGCCTTGAACTATGCGACGATCGAGCAGGCCGGGGCGGGGGACTTCCTGCTCCGGGACGGAATCGCCGGGGAGACGTTTCGCATCCGGCCCGGGCTGGTCGTCAACGCGACCGGCGGCTGGATCGATATCGCGAATGGATCTCTCTTTCCCGAAGGCGCCCGGCCTGCCCCGCTGATGGGTGGCACCAAGGGGTCGCATCTCATCATCGACAATCCCGCGCTCCGCGACATGCTCGACGGGCACATGGTCTATTACGAGAATGAGGACGGGCGCATCTGCATCCTTTTCCCCTATCTCGGCAAGGTGCTGGTCGGCTCGACGGACATTCGCGTCGAAGACCCCGACGCTGTGCGCTGCGAGACCGACGAGCGCGACTATATCCTGCAATCGCTCGCCTTCGTGCTGCCGGGCATACGTATCCGGCCGGAAGAGATCGTCTTCCAGTTTGCCGGCGTGCGTCCGCTGCCGGCCAGCAAGGACAGTTTTACCGGACGGATCCCGCGTGACCATTTCTGCACCATGATCGAAGGCCATGATGGCGGCCCGGCGGTGCTCTGCATGATCGGCGGCAAGTGGACGACGTTCCGCTCCTTCGGTGAACTGGCGGCCGACATGGTGCTGGAACGGTTTGGCCGGCTTCGGCGCGTCGATACGGCGGAGAGAGCATTTGGCGGCGGGCGTGCCTTCCCCAAAGACGGCGGCAGCTGGGTTCGTGACCTTGCGGCGTCGACGGGTATTTCCATCGATCGCGCTGCGATCCTCTTCGAACGCTACGGCACCGATGCGCAGGATGTCGCCGGCTTCATCGCGGCAGGCCCCGACGATCCTTTACCGCACGCCGGCTATAGCCTCCGCGAAGTCCAATATCTAATCGGCGCCGAAGCCGTCGAGCATCTGGACGATCTGCTGTTGCGCCGCACGACACTGGCAATTTCCGGCGAGCTCTCGCTCGACATGGCTGACGCCGTGCTCGGCCTGCTGGCCGCCGAAAGAGGCTGGTCGGCGGCGCGCGTCGCCGAAGAGCGCGTCCGTTTTCTCACCATCATGCACGAGCGCCACGGTGTGGCCGAAACAACCCTTTCCGCAAGGAACGAACGAAGGAGTGAACTATGCGAGACAACCTCAAGGTCCGGATGAACCGGCTGTTCGGCAACGGCCGCTGCCTTGATGTGGCGATCGATCACGGTGTGTGCAACGAACCGTCTTTCCTCGACGGGCTGGAGAACATGCCGGCCGTCGTCAAGGCGCTGGTCGATGCGAGACCGGATGCGATCCAGATGAATTACGGCCAGGCCGATCTGCTGCAGGATCTGGCCGGCAAGGACAAGCCGGCGCTCGTCATGCGCATCGATATGGGAAATCCTTATAACCGCATCCGTCACCGCGACATGTGGGCGGTGCTGCAGAATGAAGCAGAGCCACTGGTTGGCGCCTTGCAGATGGATGCCGCCTGCGTGGTGGTCAACCTGTTCATGCTGCCGGACGAGCCCGATCTCTTCCGCCAGTGCGTACAGAACATTTCGCGTGTCCGGGCGGACTGCGAGAAATATGGCATGCCGCTGATGATCGAACCGCTCGTCATGCAGGCGGTTACCGAGCGCGGCGGCTACATGGTGGACGGCGATGCCGACAAGATCGTCACCTTGACGCGGCTCGCGCGCGAAATGGGCGCCGATATCGTCAAGGCCGATCCCACGACAAATGCGGAGGATTTCCACCGCGTGGTCGAGGCGGCACGATGCCCGGTTCTGGTGCGCGGCGGCGGCAAGGAGGATCTCGCCACCGTCTTTGCCAAATCCGCGGCCTTGATGCGGCAGGGTGCGGTGGGCATGGTCTATGGCCGCAACATCTACCAGCACGCCAATCCGAGCGCTGTCGTGCGCGCCCTGATGGCGATCATCCACCAGGATGCGAGCGGCGAGGAAGCCGTTGCGATCTATCGACAAGGCTGAAGCGCGCCGGAGCAATTCCCGGAAGCGTGAAGCGGTTTATCTTCGGAATTGCGTAGGCAATGACAGAACCTTGGGAGGGGTTCGCAATGGGAGAATATCTGTTGGGGCTCGACGCCGGCAACACGCTCATCAAGGCGGTGATCTTCGACCGTAGCGGCCGGGAAGTGGCTTATGCGGGAGAGGAGGGGCATAGCCGCATGCCATGTCCCGGCCATGTCGAGCGCGATCTCGGCGAGCTTTGGGTCAACGCCAAACGCGTCATCCGCACGTGCCTCGACCGGGCAGGCATCGCTGCGGCTGATATCGCCGCAATCGGCTGCGCCGGTCACGGCAACGGGCTGTATGCGCTGGATCGAAATGACCAACCCTTCCTCGGCATCCAGTCGCTCGATACGCGGGCGACCGGGCTCGTCGAGGAGTGGGCGGCCCAGGCTGTCGGCGACCGCACCTATCCGATCGCCCGCCAACGGCCCTGGCCCTCGCAGACACCGACGCTGCTCGCCTGGCTGAAACGTCATCGACCGGAGATTTTCCAGCGCATCGGCACGGTGTTCTGCTCCAAGGATTTCGTCGTCAACCGGCTGACCGGCGAGCGGATCAGCGAGATGTCGGATATGTCGGGGGCAGGGCTGCTGGATCTCGCCGCCCGCCGTTATGACCGCACGCTGATGGAGGCTTACGGCCTCGGCGACTGCATGGACCTGCTGCCGCGGCTGATCGAGAGCGCCGACATCGCCGGCAAGGTGACGGAAGAGGTCGCCGTGGAGATCGGCCTTGCCGCCGGCACGCCGGTGGTCGCGGGGCTCTTCGACGTCGTCGCCTCGGCCCTCGGCTCGGGCGTCTCGCGGACCGGCAGCGCCTCGATCATCGTCGGCACCTGGAGCATCAACCAGGTCATCACCGACGGGCCTGATCTCGGCGGACCCGTCTTCATGGCGTCGACCTTCGATCGCGCGCACTACGTGGCGATGGAAAACAGTGCCACTTCGGCCACCAATCTCGAATGGCTGGTGCGGGAATTCTTCGATGGTGAGCATGCGGAGGGCGTCTCACCCTTCGACGCCTGCTGTGCACTGGCGGCGGAAATTCAGCCGACTGCCGACGATCCGCTCTATCATCCCTATCTCTACGGCGCCCAGCAGGACGGCCACGCACGGGCCGGCTTTTACGGCATTGCCGGCTGGCACACCAAGGGACACCTGATCCGCGCCCTCCTTGAAGGTGTTGCCTTCGGCCACCGCCAACACGTCGGGACGCTCCGCGGAGCGGGGGCGACCTTCAACCAGGCGGTGCTGTCCGGCGGCGGATCGCGCAGTCGCCTCTGGCCGCAGATCTTTGCCGATGTGCTCGGCGTGCCGGTTTCGGTTGCCAAGTCCAGGGAGACCGGAGCTCTTGGTGCGGCAATCGCGGCGGGAACCGGAGTCGGCCTGTTTGCCGATTTCACGGAAGGCGCGGATGCCATGGTGCGTATCGACCGGCACTATCGGCCGAATGCCGCGCTCGCCGCGCATTACGACCGGCGCTACGCGCTCTACAATGACTTATCGGAAGCCATGGCGCCGTTCTGGCGGCGGCTTTCGGCAGCCAAACCTACGGCGACGGGAGCTGCAGCGTGACGATGCAAGGCAATGAAACGCCGATAGACGAGGGAAGCTACGACTTCATCATCGTCGGCGCCGGCTCCGCCGGCTGTGTTCTGGCAAACAGGCTCTCGGCCGATCCGAAAACCCGTGTGCTGCTACTCGAGGCCGGAGGCACGGACCGCTATCACTGGGTCCATGTGCCGATCGGCTATCTCTACTGTATGGGCAATCCGCGCACCGACTGGATGATGAAGACGGCCGCCGAGGCCGGCCTCAATGGCCGCGCACTGAACTATCCGCGCGGAAAACTTCTCGGCGGCTGTTCGTCGATCAACGGCATGATCTACATGCGCGGGCAGGCGGCGGATTATGACGGATGGCGGCAGGCCGGAAACGCCGGCTGGGGCCGGGACGATGTTCTACCCTATTTCCTGAAGTCGGAAGACAGTTACCGCGGCCAATCCGCCATCCATGGCGCCGGTGGTGAATGGCGCGTCGAGCGCCAGCGCCTTTCCTGGCCGATCCTCGATGCCTTCCGCGATGCGGCGGAAGAACTCGGCATTCCGAAGACTGATGATTTCAACGATGGCGACAATGAAGGTTCGGGCTATTTCGAAGTCAATCAGAAGGGCGGCCTGCGCTGGAACACGACGAAAGCCTTCCTGCGGCCGGCGATGAAGCGCGGGAATCTTCGCGTCCTGACGGGCGTGGAGACGGAACGGCTGGAGTTGGACGGCAAGGCGGTTTGCGGAGTGCGTTTCCGGCTTGGCGGACGGCTCTGTATCGCCCGCGCGTCCCGCGAGGTCGTATTGTCGGCGGGTGCCATCAACTCACCCAAAATCGTGGAACTCTCCGGCATTGGCCGGCCGGAGGTTCTTTCGGCCCTTGATATTCAGGTTCATCACCCCCTGAAGGGCGTCGGCGAAAATCTCCAGGATCACCTGCAGATCCGCACGGTCTTCAAGATCGAAGGCGCGCGCACGCTCAATCAGCTTTACCACAACCTGTTCAGCCGCGCCGGAATGGGCCTTCAATATGCCATCAACCGGTCGGGCCCTCTTTCCATGGCACCGAGCCAACTCGGCATCTTCGCCAAAAGCGATCCAGCCGTCGCCACGGCGGACCTCGAATATCATGTCCAGCCGCTCAGCACGGACCGGCTCGGCGAACCGTTGCACCGCTATCCCGCGGTAACTGTTTCCGTCTGCAGCCTCCGGCCGGAAAGCCGCGGCACTGTACATGTCACGACACGCGACGCCAGCCAGCCGCCGGAAATCCATCCAAACTATCTTTCGACGGCCGGTGACCGGCTGCTTGCGGCAAAATCCATCCGCCACGCTCGTAGATTGATGGGGACAAGGGCTATAGCCCGCTTCAATCCGCAGGCAATGCTGCCGGGCCAAGAATATGAGAGCGACGAGGACCTGATCCGCCGCGCCGGTGACATCGCAACGACCATATTCCACCCCGTCGGCACCTGCAAAATGGGCAGCGATCCCATGGCGGTCGTGGATGCGCAGCTGCAGGTGCACGGCGTAGCGAAGCTTCGGGTCGTAGACGCTTCCATCATGCCTGCGATCGTCTCCGGCAACACGAACTCGCCGGTGATCATGATTGCTGAGAAGGCGGCGGAAGCCATCATCAAAGGCGATTAGAGAGGACCATGCCTCGCGCAACCAACCGGCCGTCGCGTCGCTCGATGCTACGCCGGAGTGGCTCTGCATTGATATCTCGGTGGCGTGGCTTAGGCGCGACGAGCACTGTCCCAGCCGTTTCGCGTTCGCCCCCATAATCGAGTTCCATAATAGAGCTTACGCCGCATCGCATGTGTAGCCGGTATATTCTATTTAGTAATGCGACAGTTGGGCCAGTTAGAGATGCGACAGTCTCGCCTCTCGAGGTGCTGGTCAACGTCCACGTTGGGAAGCAAGGATGACGACTTTCAGCCTGTGAAGACCATCAGCGTTCGGAGTCGTGATATCCTGTTTGATCACCATGTCGCAGAAAGAATTGCATCGCCTCGACGTCATTCAGAAGGTCAAGGATCGACGCCTAAGCGTTGTCCAGGCCGCGGCGCGGCCTTCGGCTGGCGCCGGCGCCTCCCTTGCATGGTCTTAGCAACTCCGCAGGTCACCCCTTGGCTACGCGCAATTGGCTGACGTGCCTGAGCGGATCACGTTCCCCGAAACGTTGCGGCGATCGGTTCCGGTTAGCCACCGTTCTGGCGAAAAATACGTCTTGGTCCTCACCTGCGAAGCTGAAGTCGCCTTGAGACCAAGAACAAAATCAAGGTTGTTTCCGCCGCCGGCTTCGCGCGTGAAGTTGAGATAGGCGCCGAACCGTTCGTATTCGACACTTCGAAGGTTTTGAATCGACGTCAGACTATCCTCGAAATCACGCCAACACGCCTGCTTCACAATGATCTCGAACATGCGCAGGATGGCCGGGGCGAGACGACCCTCATCGTCTGTCGTCGGCCCAATGATCCTGGCGCGGATCTCAACAATCTCGCCCATTTCATTTCCACGAACCTTGAGGAAGGTGGAACTCAGGGGACGCGTCTCGTCCCGTTGGTAGACTCGCTGAAAATAACATTCATAATTACGATTGCGCATCGACGCGGGTTTCCACTCGCTCACCGCGATACCGGCCTCTCGAAGAGCAGCGCAAACGTTTGCCCCCGAGACACGCCACATCCGCAGAAACTGACCTGCCAGCTCGGGCTTCGGGACCTCGATCAGCTGCGGCGATATCGACATCGGCCGGAGAGGAGAAGCAGCATCCTTACGGCGGTCGGCGATCTCCGATGACGGGGCGGCCTGATCAAGAGATCGATCTTCAACCCGCCCGCCCGGACCTTCGGGACGGTCGCTTCCGCCGAAAAACACGACGATGCCCGCTACGAGCAACATGCCGATCAATAGCACTGGCCAAAGCAGCCAGCGGGGGACGTTCCGCCACGGGAAATTCCGGTGGGGACGTGGGCCACCGCCAGGAGGATCGACGGCTGATAACACCTTATCCACGGCGCGGCCTCACAGACAAAATAGGAGCCGGCGCGCGTTCGAAGTCGATCGACCTCGATTCTCTTTGCGACCAACCGGGCTCGGATCAATCAGGCCCTGCTGGCGACTCCTGTTGAGGTGAGCAATGCATCTGAAAACGGTACAGTCTGTTCGACTCACCTTCGACACTGCAAGTGTGAGGTTAGCCGCATATGGCGTCAAGCGGCGACCGACTTCACGAAATGCAGGCGGTTAAACCGCAGACGATGAGACGCGACATCTGCCTCAAAGCTTACTCGGAACTGGTTTTCGGCCAACCGATCCGTCGGCCTACGGTTCACGTATTGCGTTATCGAGCCCGCGCAGCAACGGATAGAGGAAATAGGAGATTACCGTGCGGGTTCCGACCTTGATTTCCGTCGACACGGTCATGCCAGGAAGCAGCCGCACCGGCACATCCGCGGCATTCAGCCGGGTATCGGCAAGCAGGATCCGCGCCTTGAAGAAGGGGGCTGCGGCCGGCTGGCCGGGGGTGGCGGCCTGCTCTTGTTGGCCGGACAGAAAGGTGTCCTGGCTGATGGTTCTCACTTCGCCGGAGGCGGTGCCATATTTCTGGAAGGGATAGGCATCGAGTTTGATGCGCGCTTCCTTGCCGACGGCCACCCGGCCGATATCGCGTGTATTGATCGATACTTCGGCTTCGAGCGGCACGTTGATCGGCACCAGTGTGACAACCGGTTCAGCCTCCCGCACCACCGAACCGACCGAACGTTGCGCCAGATCGAGCACGACGGCATCGGCCGGTGCCGTCAGCGCCACCATGTTGCGGCGCAGCTCCAACTTCTTCAACTCTTCACCCGCCATGTCGCGCTGGCTGCGCAGGTCCGCCAGCTGTTCCATCGCAGCACGGCGGAAATCCTCGATAAAGGCCTGACGGTCGGCGAGCAGCTTGGCATAGGTGTGAGCCGCCTCGTCGGCCTTGCCGCGCACGGCAGTGATATCGGCCTCGACATCAAGGCGGGCGTCGCGCGAGCCGAGCATGGTGAGCAGCGAGCCGCTTTCCGTGTCATAGAGCTTCTTTCGTGTCGCCTCGATCTGCGAGAGGTTATCGCGCCGGTCGTTCAGCACGGCCTCCTGATTGCGGTTTGCCGCAAGGACGGAGGACTGGCCGGCGATCTGCTGCGCGAAATTCTGCAGCTGCGCCGTGTAGAAGGCGCGCCGCTGGCCGAACAGCTGCACCTGCAACTGCTCGTCGGGCGAATTGCCGGCGATCTTCGAATAGTCCTCACCGGTCAGCTCGGTCTCAAGCCGCTTAACCTGGGCGTCGAGGGCGGAAAACTTGGTCTTCAGCTGCCCGACATCGGCCTGGCTGAAGGTGGCATCGAGCGTCGCCAGCGTCTGGCCGGCATGCACTACTTCGCCGGTCTTGACGTCGATCGTGCGGATAATCGAGGTTTCGAGCGGCTGGACGACGATGGTCGGCTGGGTGGTGACGAGCTTGCCGGGCGCAATCACCACCTCATCGATCGACGAGACCGAAGCCCAGATGATCGCCGAAGCAATCAGCGCCGTCACGCAATAGAGAGTCATGCGGGCGACCCGCGGCGGTGCACGTTCCTCGAGCTCGACGGCATCGGACTGAAATTCAGCAATGACCGGCGGCAGCGGCGGGCGAGCGATGAGCCCCCTCCCCTTGCCTGAGTGGCTCTCGTTCGAGCGGCCACTGTCCATGGGGGCCGGCAGGTTCTCGTCGGGTTTCCTCGCGTGCGCGCTCATGCAACCTGCCTCATCTGCTGGGACCAGAGGTGGCGATAGGTCATGCAGCGCGATACAAGCTGATCGTGCCGGCCGATATCGGCGACCTTACCACGTTCGACGACGAGAATGGCATCGGCATTGACAAGCGTCGAAAGCCGGTGCGAGACGATGATGACAGTGCGGCCGGCCGCGATGCGGCTGAGATTGTCGCGGATGATCGCCTCGCTGTCAGGGTCCAGCGCGCTCGTCGCCTCATCGAAAATCAACAGCTTCGGGTCGGTGATCAGTGCGCGGGCGATCGCCAGGCGCTGCTTCTGTCCGCCCGACAGGTTGGCGGCGTTTTCCTCCAGCATGGTGTCGAAGCCGCGCGGCAGCCGTTCGATGAACTCTTCGGCGCCGGCGATGCGGGCAACCTCCATGATCTCCTCGATGCTGGCATCGGGCTTGGCGGCGGCGATATTATCGCGCACCGAGCCGCGGAACAGGAAATTGTCCTGCAGCACGACGCCGATGCTGGTTCGTAGATGCACGAGGTCGATCTCGCGGCTGTCATATCCGTCCATGCGCACCAGCCCTTCCTGACTCTGATAGAGACCCTGGATGAGCCGGGTGATCGTCGTCTTGCCCGAGCCGCTCTTGCCGACCACGCCGAACACCGAGCCCGCCGGAATGGCGAACGAGACATTGTCGAGCGCCGGCGCGCTGTCGGGAGCGTAGCGGAAGGTGACCCGGTCGAACTCGATGCGGCCCTGCAGCCGCGGGCGAACGCCGCGCCCCCGGCCCGCCTGCTCCGGCCGCTGGTTCATGATCTCGCCGAGCATGCGCACGGAAAGTGCCACTTCCTGATATTCATGCACCATGGTGACGATCTGCACCAGCGGGCCGGAGACGCGTCCAGCAAGCATGTTGAAGGCGACGAGGGCGCCGATGGTCATCGCGCCGCTGAAGACATCGAGCGCGCCGAGACCGATGATAGCCACACTCATCAGCTTTTCCAGAAGACCGGTCATCGATTGGGCGATGGTCGAAATCTTCTCGACCCGGAAGCGCACCGAGATGGACTGGGCCGAATAATCGTCCCACACCTTGCGCTGGCGCGGTTCCAGCGCCAGCGATTTGACGGTGCGCATGCCGTGCACGGTTTCCACCAACAAGGCCTGCCGGTCGCCTTCCGCCTGATAGAGTGCCTGCAGGCGGCGCTGGAACGGCCCGACCAGCAGCATCACCACCAGGCCGACAAGCGCTGCGAAGCCGAGGACCACGAGCGTCAGCTTGACGCTGTAGAGAAGCAGGATCGGCACGAAGACGAAGAGGGACACGCCGTCGAGAAGCGTCAGGAACAGCCGGCCCGTCAGGAATTCGCGGATACGCCCCGTCTGCTGCATATGCTTGACGAGCACGCCGGCCGAGGCCTGCTCGAAGAGCGCGATCGGCAGGTTGAGCAGATGGCCGAAAGTGCGGGTCGCCACCCGGATGTCGATCCTGTTGGTCGCGTAGAGTAGCAGATAGCGGCGCAGGAAGCTGAAGGTCGCGTCGAAGACGAGCGCCACGGCGATACCGACCGTCAAAACCGTAAGTGTCGCATAGCTCTGATGCACGAGCACCTTGTCGATCACCAGCTGAAAGAACATCGGGGTCGTCAGTCCGAGGCCGTAGAGGACGAAGGCTGCGAGCGCGACATCGCGGAAGAAGCTGCGTTGCCTGATGATTTCAGGTACGAACCAGCGGAAGCCGAAAGGCCGGTCCTCATCGGACATGCGATAATTGCGTTTCAGCAGCACCACCGATCCGAGCCAGGCCTTGGCGAACTGCTCTTCGCTGAGCATCATCGCCTCGGCGCGTGAGGCGAGCGGATCAAGAACGCGAATTCTCTCCTCCTCACCGCTTCCGACAGCGTCGGCGATCACCACCCAATTGCCGTTCGTCAGTTCCGCGAGCACCGGAAAGGCCTCGCCGAGCTGAAACAGGGATCGCCAGTCGAGCGTCAGATGCCGGGCTCTGAGGCCGGCATCCTTGGCCATGCGCAGCAACTGCCGCACGGCAACGGGATCGTTGCCGACGGCATAATCGTGCTGCAATCGCTCAGGAGCAAGATCGACGCCGTGATGACGCGCGACGAGCGCCAGACAATGCAGGTTGGTATGCAGAAAACCACTCATGGCCCACCCGAAACCCAATACGAAACCGAGGCAATGTTTGTTTTATCAGTTGAAGTTCGGCGAAGCGTTCGAAGCGCCGGCCGGCACCGATTGGATATCGGCAGCCGCCGCAGCCGACATATCGCCGACGCGACGAACCGCACCCGCCTCGACCAACCCTCCGAGCGCCTTCTGCATGAGATCGACTGCATTGGCGAAGGCATCGACAGGCATGATGATGCGCTGGCGGAAGACCGGCTTCGGGTTGTTGTTGGCATCACGATCGGTCGCCGAAAGCGACATCAGGTCGATGCGCACGATCGTTCCGGTAATGGTGATTTCGCCGATGCCATCGGCGTAAAGTTCATTGCTCATTGTTCTCTCCTCTGGTTGATCAAAACGTCTTCACTTCAAAGCGTCTCACGTCCAGCGGGACGCACTAACTGCTCGAATGTGCGTCGACATGCCCGTGCGGCCACGCTGGAAACGGGTCGCGGAGCCCGATAGCAATCTGCGGATCGAAGCCCGTCTCCTCACCGGTCAGGCAGTCGTCGAGTGCCGCCCTGATTGCTCCTTCGTCGAAGCCGGCGCCGATGAAGACGAGTTCCTGGCGGCGGTCGCCCCAGACCTCGTCCCAATGCCGATTGATGAGCTGGCGGAACTGCGGAAAGCGTGGCCACTGCACCTTCGGCACGGAGGCCCACCAGAACCCCTTGGTATCGATCCGGCACTGCGTGCCAGCGATCGACAGCAGGCCGATCTCGTCGGGCCTCGTCGCCAGCCAGAAATGCCCCTTCGCCCGGATGAGGCCCGGCCATTTCCTGCCGAGAAAACCCTGCAGCTTTGAGGGATCAAACGGCCGGCGGCGGCGATAGACGAAGCTTCTGATGCCGTACTCCTCGGTCTCCGGCACATGGTCGCCCCAACCGAAGAGCTCCTTGTGCCAGAGCGGATGACGGGCGGCCTTGGCCTCGCTGAAGAGACCGGTATTCAGGATCGTGCCGAGCGGCACCTGGCCGAAGACTGCCTCGATCACCTCAGCATCCGGA